>JASHUC010000383.1 GCA_030040235.1 Gammaproteobacteria bacterium
GCGTAGACTACCCCGGTGGACACCCTCACGAGCATCAAGGTCTTCCGGCAGGTCGTGGAGTCCGGCAGCTTCGTAGCCGCCGCCGGACGCCTGGAGCTCTCCACAGCGATGGTGAGCAAGCACGTCATGCACGCGGAGAAGCGGCTCGGGGTGCGCCTCCTCAACCGCAACAGCCGCACGCTGAGCCTCACCGAGCCCGGTAAGGTCTATTTCGAGCGCTGCAAGACCATCCTGGACGACCTGGAAGCGACCGAGCTCGAGCTCGGCTCGCTGAATGACAGGCCACGCGGGACGCTGCGCATCACCTGCCCCAGCTGGTTCGCAGGCGCACGCCTCGCGAACGCGCTCGCGGAGTATCGCCGGCGCTACGCGGACGTTCTCGTCGATGTGTCCTTCGAGGACCGCATGATCGATCTCGTCGAGGAAGGCTACGATCTTGCGCTGCGCGTGGTGCGCGGATCAGCCTCGCTTCCCTTGGGGATGGTTGCCCGTCCGCTGCGGTCCATGCCGTTCTACCTCGCCGCCTCGCGCGAGTACATCAAGCGCAATGGAGCGCCTCGGACCCCCGAGGAGATCGCGCATCATGATTTCGTGGCGGTGGGCAGCCTGAGCTCGCTGCCTCTTTCGGGCCCGAACGGCCCCGTAGACGTCCCGATTCGCACCGTGGCGCGGTTCCGTTCGATGAGCGGCGTCGTCGATGCGGTCGCCGCCGGACTCGGAATCGCCCCGCTGCCACCGATCTACTTCGAGGACGGCCCCTACCGAAGCATTCTCACGCCGCTGCTTTCGGACTATGCTCTGTGGAAGGCGACTCTGTATGTCGTCTATGTCAGCCGGCACTACGTGCCGCTCAAGATCCGCACGTTCGTCGACTTCCTCGTCGAATACACGGCCAAGATGCCGAACTTCGAACCCGCTGCTGCCGCTTGACTTCCGCGCGACGGTTGCCCGTTCGCCGCGTGCGGCTCTGAGCGCCTGGGTGATCAGTCGGGCGTTTACCACGACAATCACTGCGAGAAAGAAAAGTCCTGGCCAGCGAAGGAGGTGCGCCATCAGTCCACACCTACCATGGCCTCGGGATGCGCGATCGATTCGAGAGCGAGATCGATGAAGGTGCGAAGCTTCAGCGGCACGTATCTACGGCTCACGTAGACGATGTACAGCGTCGCCTCCCAGAGCGGATAGTCGGTGAGAACAGGCGCTAGGACGCTCCTGTAGAGCGCGTCCTCGAACGAGATCTGCGGCAGCGGAGCAATTCCAATCCCCGCAGCGACCGCATGCACCACGCCGCTCATCGAACGGTATCGCAACACGACCCGGATCGGGACTTCGAGCGCTCCGTCGGGACGGGTGAGCGTCAACGAAGTCTGAGCTCCCACCGCGACGAAGTCGTGGTGCGAGAGATCTTCGGCCGTCCTGGGAACTCCATTACGCTCGAGATAATCGTGCGAGGCGCCGAGATAGAATGCCGTCGGGCCTAGTGGGCGGGCGATGACACCCGCAGGCAGGGAGTCGGCAGATCCTACAAACCGCAGTGCAAGATCGTAGCCCTCTTCGACCAGATCGACGATCCGGTCCTCGAAGGAAATGTCGACGACGACCTCCGGATAGCGGCGGTGATACTCGGCCAGAAGGGCCGCCAGGCGCGGTCCGGCAAGCCAGCTCGGAGCGGTCACGCGCAGCGTCCCGCGGGGGACGGCATTCTGCGAGGCGAGCTCGATCTCGGTACGCTCGAGATCGTCGAGAATCGTTTTACAGCGCTCGAAATAGACCCTCCCCGGCTCCGTGAGCTGCATGTTGCGGCTGTTGCGATCGAGGAGGCGCACCCCTAATCGCTTCTCGATGTGGCGCACGTGCTTGCTGACCATCGCGGTCGAGAGGACCAGCTGCTCGGATGCCTTCACGAAGCTTCCCAGCTCGACGACTTTCCGAAAAACCCTGATGCTTGTCAGCGTGTCTATGCGCACAATCCAATCCGCCGCTCGCACGTCCCTCCGAAGAAGGAACCATGACGAGCACGGTAATTTCCGGAGTCTTGATTCACAACCTGCGCCTGCTCTACGGACCGTTTCGCGAGAGGAAAGAAGGCAGGCCTGCGACGTTTACGGGCGTGAAACGCAGCATCAACTCGCGGCCGATTGTTCCGGCCGTGTGGAATTCATAGAGTGAATCCGACGGTCAACGCGCAACATGCGCCGTATGGACCGTTCAACGCCCCGCGCGTCCCCCCCGCGCCGGGAACCTTCTCGGCGGGCCATTGGCCCGCCGACTTCTTGTACTCGCCCGATACGTGGTCCTCTAGCGATAGTCTGGATCAGGCCAACGCCCTGAGCGCGAGGGCGGCGAGGGGGGTCAGGACCGAGGTCCACCTCGCGGCAGCCGGGACGATGAGCAGGATCGCGCACAACATTTCGAAGACGCCGAGCGATCCCCATCCGCCGCGCGAGAGCGCGGCCGTCTGGGGCATCTTCGCCAGCTCATCGAAGTGCAAATCACGACCACCTTTATGAACGGCTCGCGACGCGGGGCCGCCGCTCCGCCAGATCGGGTGGAGAAGCGCTCACGACAACGGTGGTGTATCGTCGCGCCATTGGGGGGTCGGAAATGTCACATCGTTGTTGGTTCGCTCTAACCGCTGCATTCTTGCTGGTCGCTTCGGTCTCGGCCGCCCCGGCCGTGGGCAGCGGCGTCGCTCCGCCGTGCGATCGGGGCTGCATGATCGGCATTGTCGATCGCTATCTTGCCGCATTGGTTCGCCACAATCCGGCAGGATTGCCGTTGAACCGCGACGTCAAGTTCACGGAAAACACGGCACGACTGAAGGTCGGCTCCGAAGGGTTGTGGATTGGCGCCTCGGCACTGCCGACCGGCTTTCGTATCTACGCCATCGACGTCGACGCGGGCCAAGCCGGGTTCTACGGTGTGATGAAAGAACGCGGCCGGCCACTGATCATCGCCCTGCGCTTGAAGGTGGTTAACGGCCAGATCACCGAGATCGAGCACGTGCTGGCGCGCGGCCTCAGCGCCAAGGCCGTGAAGAATCTGGCAGCCCCTCGCCCCGAGTTCCTCACGGTGGAGCCTGCCGCCGACCGTTTGCCGCGCCAGCAGATGGTCGACATCGCCGACAGCTACTTCGAGGCAATCGAGCATGCCGACGGCAAACTCGCGCCCTTCGCCGACGATTGTGTGCGCCGGGAGAACGGCATGCAGACCACGCACAACGTGAAGCCCGTGCCCTGGCCCGTCCCGCTCGGCTCCAAGCAGGCTGACCAGGCGATGGCCTACATCGGCACGCTGAGCTGCAGTGCGCAGCTCGATACACACGTGATGGACTTCATCACCAGGCTTTGGCCGCGCCGCCACGAGATCGTCGATCAGGAACTCGGCCTGGTCTTTTCGTTCCCGATGTTTCAGCACCGCGGAGGATCGGGCACGATCAAGGTATACCACGTGCCAGGGGTAGATAGCCTGCCGCTGGGCGGTTCCTCGTCCAACATGCAGGCCGGAGAGATCTTTAAGATCGATCACGGCCACATCGTCGCGATCGAGGCAATGGGCGTCTTCCTGCCGTACGGAACGAAGA
>JASHUC010000384.1 GCA_030040235.1 Gammaproteobacteria bacterium
TTTCTGGGAGGCGCCGAGTGGACGCCCGAAAAGGGTGCATGCCGTTCCGATCGCTGCGCCGATGATGATGCCGAGGGAGATGCCCGGGGCCACATAGTGGACTGCGAGGCCGACGAGCGCGCCTACCACCGCTCCCACTGCGATGCCCAAAGCCACGAGCCGCTGGCTGCTTTTGCCGTCGCTGTTCAAGCCGGCATTTCCTCGGGAGACGTTCCCTGTGGCATGCGCACGTTCCTGCGGCCGACTATAGCGCGCTGGGCCGTCGCTGGAAACGCTCCCGGCGTCGGCGGCGGCGGTGCTTGCCGGCATCAATGCTATGCTAGGCAGACCGCCGGGGCTTGCGGACGGGCTTGATCTCGGCCGTCGGGGCGCAGTCGGCGGGCGATGCGCGCAGATGAGGGTTCCATGAGCCTGACGGTCAAACCGATCCTGCCGCGGTTCGGTGCGGAGGTCTCCGGAGCGGATCTCACCGGACCGCTCGATGCACAGACGCGCGCCGCCATCATAGAGACGCAGAACCTGTACGGCGTGACGGTGTGGCGCCAGACCGGTCTCGACGACGAGACTCATATCGCCTTCAGCCGCATCTTCGGGCACGTCGAGCTCGCACCGCGCATCCAGGGGCGCCCCTACCGGCACGCCCATCGCGAGCTGTTCGATGCGAGCAATCTCGACGCCGAGGGCCGCATCATTCAGGAGGAGCTTCTCAGACGGCAGAAGCGCGGTGACCGGCTCTGGCACACCGATTCCTCGTTCATGACGCTGCGTTCGGCGCAGTCGCTGCTCTTGTGTCACGAGGCGCCGCCGGAGGGGGGAGCGACCTGGTTCGCGGACACCCGCACCGCTTACGAGGATCTGCCGCAGCCGCTCAAGGGGCGCCTCGCGGGCCTCGAGGCGCGTCATTCGTATTGGTGGTCGCGCAGCCGCGCGGGCTTTCCGCTCACGGAGGAGGAAATCGACGCGCGGCCTCACGCGACCCATGCGCTCGTGCACGTACACGCGGGCTCGGGACGCAAGGCGCTCTACGTCGCCGCCCATGCGCGCGATATCGTCGGTATGCCGCGCGAGGCGGGCCGAGCGCTGCTGCGCGAGCTCATGGAGTTTGCGACTCAGCCGAAGTACGTCTTCAGCATCACCTACCGGCCCGGCGACCTGGTGATCTGGGACAACCTATGCTCGATGCACCGCGGGGGCGACTTCGACGATCTCAACTACCGGCGCGACATGCGCCGCACCACCATCCGCGCAGGAGCGCCGCCCGCCGAGCCCGATGACCCGTTCACGGAGCTCTTCGCCGCCTCCGGGCGTTAATCGGCCGGAACGTATCCCCGCAGCTCGAGGTTCGTAAAGGTCGTCAGCGCCCACAACGTCACCTCGATCTGAGGGAGGACCGTTCCGGGATCGATCTTCGCGGACAGCACGGCCTGGCCGCACACGGTGAGGCGGATGCCGGCACGCGCCATGTCCCTGATCAGAGCGGCGTTCGGATTGTCATGGCCCGGGTGACGCGACCTGAATTCGGCGCTGTCGAGAATATCGTCCGTCGATTGTCCATGGATCACGACGGCGATTTGCAGATGCTCTCTGGGGACCCCGTCGGCGGCGAGCGTGTTGTAGTAGCGCGCGATGCGCACCAGTGCCGGGTCCGGCTCGTCGAGATTGGGGCTGCCGCGGCCCACGTCGAACACCACCTTGTACAGGAGGCTCGGGTCCGGCATCTCGCGGGCGCCGGGCACGTTCCGGGCCAGGCCGCCCTCGGATATGACCGCGGAGGGTTGCGTCTGCGCATTCGCGCCGCTTGCGAATGCGGACAGCCCGAGACAGAGGGCAACCAGGATCGAGGCAGAACGCGCAGCCTTCATAGAGCCTCCCATTGCGGTGAGCGCCGCAGCGAATCTGCGCAAAGTATAATCCGCGGCGCCGCATCGGGAATGGGAGTGCCGCGCGTGGGCCACACGCCGCAGGAAGAGGAGAATCGCCGGCTGGTGCGCTGCGCGTACGCACACGTGCTCGAGCCGCTCGACTCCTCGCGCGTGGACGAGTTCTTCGCGCCCGACTACATCCAGCACAGTCCGCTCGCACGCCCCGGCGCCGCCGGACTGAAGGCCTTTCTCGACTGGGCTCGAGAGCACACGCCGTACGCCAAGCATCACATCCAGCGCGTGTTCGCGGACGGCGATCACGTCATTGCGCACGTTCACGTGATCATCCACCCGGGCGAACGCGGCAACGCCGTGGTCGACATCTTCCGCGTCGAGGCGGGCCGCATCGTCGAGCATTGGGACGTGGCGCAGCCGGTGCCGGCCGAGTCCGCCAATTCGAATGGGATGTTCTAGTCGATCCAGTCGAGTGAGCGGGCGACCGCCTTCTGCCACGACCGGTAAAGCCGCGCGCGCTGCCCGGCATCCATCGCCGGCTCCCACCGTCGCTCGACCTCCCAGTTGCGCACCAGATCCTCGCAACCCTTCCAGTACTCGACCGCGAGGCCGGCGGCGTAGGCGGCACCGAGCGCGGTCGTCTCGGTCACGCGCGGCCGTACGACCGGAACATCGAGAATGTCCGCCTGAAACTGCATCAGCAGCTCGTTGGCGACCATGCCCCCGTCCACGCGCAGCTCCTTGAGCGCCGTGCCGCTGTCGCGCTCCATCGCGGCGAGCACGTCGCGTGTTTGATAGGCCGTTGCCTCGAGCGCTGCACGCGCGAGATGGCTGCGATTGGCATAGCCGGTGAGCCCCGTGATGACGCCGCGGGCGCTCGCCTTCCAGTACGGCGCGTAGAGGCCCGAGAATGCCGGAACGAAGTAAACGTCGCCGTTATCGTCGGCCCGGCGCGCGAGCTGCTCGATCTCGGCGCTCGCGCCAATGAGCCCGAGGCCGTCACGAAGCCACTGAACGAGGGCGCCGGCCACGGCGATCGAGCCCTCGAGGGCATAGGCCGGCTCGGCCTCACCGAGCCGATATGCGACCGTCGTGACGAGCCCCGCCGTCGAAGGCACCGGCCTCTCGCCCGTGTTGAGCAGCAGGAAGCAACCGGTTCCGTAGGTGTTCTTCGCCTCCCCGGCTCTGAAGCAGGTCTGACCGACGAGAGCAGCCTGCTGATCGCCGAGCATGCCGGCGATGCTCGCTCCGGCGAGTGCGGGAACGGTCGCCTCGCCGTAGACCTCGCTCGAGGACACGATCCGCGGCAGGCAGGCCCGTGGGATCTCGAATGCCGCGAGCAGCTCCGGGTCCCAGGCGAGCGTTGCGAGGTTCATGAGCTGCGTGCGGCTCGCGTTGGTCACATCGGTCACGTGCACGCCACGATTCGCTCCGCCCGTCAGGTTCCAAACCAGCCACGAATCGATCGTGCCGAAGAGGGCATCCCCCGCTTCGGCCATGGAACGCGCGCCGGGAATCTCGGCGAGCAGCCATTTGAGCTTGAGTCCGCTGAAGTAGGTCGCCAGGGGCAACCCCGTGCGCGCCCGGAAGCGGTCCTGGCCGCCCTGACGCGCATAGGCCGCCACGAGCTCGCCGACGCGGGTGTCCTGCCAGACGATGGCGTGGTGCAACGGTCGTCCCGTGCGCCGGTCCCAGAGCACCGTGGTTTCACGCTGATTGGTGATGCCGACCGCAGCCAGATCCGCCGGCTCGAGCCCGCAGCGCTCGAGCGCGGACCCGATCACCTCGCGCGTGTTCTCCCAGATCTCGAGCGCATCGTGCTCCACCCATCCCGGCCGCGGGAAGATCTGGCGATGCTCCTTCTGAGCGCTCGCAACGATCTCCCCGCGCCGCCCGAAGATGATGAAACGCGTGCTCGTCGTGCCCTGATCGATCGCTCCCACGTACTGCGTCATCTTGTTCCTCCTTCTATGAGGCTCGGGGCCGGGCATCCTGCCGCGAGCTTTGCTGCGGCTCGCAAATGCTCCTCGAGCCGCGACACGCGATCGGCGGTCACGAGGAGACCCAGTTTGGAGCGGCGCCAGAGAATATCGCCGGACGTTCGCGCCCACTCGTGTGCGACCAGATAATCGACCTCTGCGGCGGTGAGATCCGCACCAAAGGACTCGCCGAGCTGATCCAAGCTGCGCGTGCCGCCGAGAACGCGCTCCATACGGGTGCCGTAGGCGCGCGCGAGGCGGGCGATGAGCGGTGCGGGAAACGCCGGCCAGCGCCGCTCGGCTTCCTGGATGAATCTGCCGAGATCCCCATCGGGCAGGTCGCCCCCGGGAAGCGGCGCCGCATCGGTCCAGCGCCGCGCGGACCCGCCGATGAAGGGCTGCAGTTTCGCGAGCGCTGCCTCCGCAAGCCTGCGGAAGGTCGTGATCTTGCCCCCGATCACCGACAGCAGGGGCGCTCCGCTCTCGGCGTGCTCGAGATCGAGCTCGTAGTCGCGGGTCACCGCCGCGGCCTCGCTCGCCTGATCGTCCCGCAACGCCCGCACTCCGGAGTAGCTCCACACGACCTCCGAGGGGTCGATCGCGCGTTTGAAATACCGATTGACACTTTCGCAGAGATAGGCGATCTCCTGCGCCGAGGCGTGCACGCTCGCGAGATCTCCGGCGTAGGGGATGTCCGTGGTGCCGATGAGCGTGAAGCGCTCCTCGAAGGGGATTGCGAACACCACGCGGCGGTCCGGATTCTGCAGGATGTAGGCGTGCGCGCCATCGTAGAGCCGCGGCACGACGATGTGACTGCCCTGGACCAGCCGCATCTGCTCGGCCACCTTCATTCCGGCAGAGCCCCGCACGGCATTCAACCAGGCGCCCGTTGCGTTGACGATCGCACGCGTCGGCAGCTCGAAGCTGCGTCCTGTTGCGAGGTCCGCGCACTCGGCCTGCCAGCCCTCGCGACCAGCCCGCGCCCCGATGAGGCGCGTGTGCGTCAGAATCGCCGCGCCGCGGGAGGCCGCATCGAGCGCGTTTGAGACGACGAGACGGCTGTCGTCGACGCTGCAGTCCGAGTAGGCGAAGCCGCGGGCGAAACCGGGCTTGAGCGGCGCCCCGCTCGGGTCGCCCGCGAGATCGATGGCAACGGATGCCGGCAGGCGCTTGCGGCCTCCCACGTGATCGTAGACGAACAGGCCGAGCCTGATCTGCCATCCCGGCCGAAGCCCCGGAGCCTGTGGCAGCACGAAGCGCAGCGGGCGAATGAGATGCGGAGCGATCGCGAGCAGCCGCTCGCGCTCGGCGAGCGCCTCGCGCACCAGGCGGAACTCCCGATACTCGAGGTAGCGGAGTCCGCCGTGGATGAGCTTCGTGCTCGCCGAGGAGGTGTAGGCGGCAAGATCGGCTTGCTCGATGAGGCACACGCGAAGGCCGCGCCCGGCGGCATCGCGCGCGATTCCGGCGCCGTTGATGCCGCCGCCCACGACGAGCAGATCGACCGGGCGCATCTCCTGCATGGCCTCGATTCTATGGCGGCACGCCGGCTCAAGCGTACTGCAAGGCCGCGGTATCATGGAATGCGGCCGTCGTGGAGCGGCAGGAATCCCGGAGTGCATCTTGAACAGCAAGGCTTACGAGCCGATCGAGCCGCGTCGAGTCGCCTTCATCGGCCTCGGGGTGATGGGCGGGCCCATGGCGCGGCATCTGGCCGCCGCCGGCCATCGGGTCACGGTCTACAACCGCACGCCCGAGAAGGCGCGCGCGTGGGTCGAGCAGAGCGGCGGCCATGCAGCGGCAAGCCCTCGTGAGGCTGCCAAGGACGCCGAGCTCGTGTTCGCCTGCGTGGGCGACGACGATGACGTGCGAGCGGTGGCGCTCGGGGAGCGCGGTGCGCTCGCCGGCATGTCGCGCGGCGCGATCCTCGTCGACCACACGACGGCCTCGGCGCGCCTCGCCCGCGAGCTCTACCCGCAGGCCCGCGAGCGGGGTTGCGACTTCATCGATGCACCCGTCTCGGGCGGGCAGTCGGGCGCGGAGAAGGGTACGCTCACCGTCATGTGCGGCGCCGATCCGGAGCCCTTCGAGCGCATGCGGCCGGTCGCCATGGCCTACGGCCGGGCGGTCACTCGCGTGGGCGCCGTCGGCGCCGGACAGCTCACCAAGATGGTCAATCAGATCTGCATCGCCGGCCTCGTGCAAGGGCTTGCCGAAGGGATCGCCTTCGCCGAGAAGGCCGGCCTCGACGCGCGGCTCGTGCTGGAGGTCATCGGAAAGGGCGCAGCGCAGAGCTGGCAGATGGACAACCGCGGGCAGACGATGGCCGAGGACCGTTTCGATTTCGGCTTTGCCGTGGATTGGATGCGCAAGGATCTCGGGCTGGTGCTCGATGAGGCGCGCCGCAACGGCGCGCGGTTGCCCGTCGCGGCACTCGTCGATCAGTTCTATGCGGACATTCAATCCACCGGCGGCAACCGCTGGGATACCTCGAGCTTGATCCGTCGCTTGCGCTGAACGGGCGCATCCAGGGCCTGGAGAACCTCATGAGAACGAAAATTTGCAGCCTCTTCCTCGTGACCGCAGTGCTCGGCAGCCTCGCCGGATGGGCGCAGGTGCCTCCGACGGCGGCACCCGACCAGGCGAAGTTGCTCCAGAGCAAGGACCCGAAGCTCGCCGCGAACAAGCGGCTCGTCTTCGATATGTGGCGCGCCATCATCCAGGGCGGCCACACCGAGCTCGCGCCGCGCTACTTCACCAAGGGTTACATCCAGCACAACCCGAATGTGGCAACGGGCCGCGATGCGATGGTCGCGTACATGAAGGCGACGCGCCCCGTGCGCCCGATCGCCAAGACGATCACCTTTCCCGTGGTCGCGATCATGGCCGAAGGAGATCTCGTGATGGTCGCGACGGTGAGCTATGCACCGGATCCCGAGAATCCGGGGCACAAGTACGCGGGGACGCACTTCGACTTGTTCCGGATCGAGAACGGCAAGATCGCCGAGCACTGGGACAATGTGCCGAAGAGTCCGGCCGCTTGGCACACGAATCCGAACGTCGACGACCGGCCGTGAGAAACGGCGAGCGGAGATGTCCGTTGGCTACAATCAGCGTGTCGCTCGCGTTCAAGGCGTGCCGCGACAAGTCAGCGCGAACTGCGCAGTGTGCGCGGCGGTTGCCCCATCACACGATTGTGGCTAAGGTTGCACCAGCGTCACACGCAAGAACAACGAACGGTCTGAAACGGGAGGTCGCATGAAACGCAACCGACAGATTGCCTACGCAATTTCGGCCGCGCTGAGCGCCTGCGCGTACGCACGCGCGTACGCCGATACTCCGCCGGTTGCCACCGGCACGC
>JASHUC010000035.1 GCA_030040235.1 Gammaproteobacteria bacterium
CAGGTGGGAAGCCGGATCAAGACGGCACGCGCCATGGCGAAGGGCGGCGCCACGACCGAAAACTTCACTTTGCGCGCGCATCAGGATCTCGGAGCCAACGTCACGCTGCACAAGCTCCTCGAGGCCTGTCTGCGCGAAAACGCGCGCCGGATGGCCGAGTATGACTCGCGCCTGCGCCGGCCGCGCCTCGTCCCAGCCCTCGCCCGACTGATGTACCGGATACTTCCGGCGCGCATCTGAGCAAAATCAGCGCAGGTAGCCGTTCGCCTCGAACCAACGTACGGCGTCGCCGAGCGCCTCGCGCGCGGGCCGCCATCGATATCCGAGCTCGCGCTCGGCTTTGGCGCTCGAGAAGAACATCCGTTTGCGCGCCATGCGCACGCCCTCGACCGTGACACGCGTCGCACGCCCCGTGAGTCCCGTGTAGACCTGCGCGGCGTAGGCGATCGGGAGCACCATGGCATGGGGCAGGCGGATACGCGGCGGTTTGCGTCCGACGAGCCCGGCGACGGCCGTGAGGATGTCCCGCAGCGAGAGGTCCTCCCCGCCAAGGATGTAGCGCTCCCCGGGCCGGCCGCGCTCGAGTGCGAGCAGATGACCCGAGGCAACGTCATCGACGTGCACCACGTTCAGACCCGTGTCCACGTACGCCGGGGTCCGGCCTCGGGCGGCATCGACGAGAATCTGCCCCGTCGGGGTGGGCTTCACATCACCGGGCCCCATGGGTGTAGAGGGATTGACGATCACCGCCCGTCCGTGAGCGCGAGCCCAATCGCACACCAGCTGCTCGGCGAGGAATTTGGAGCGCTTGTAATGGCCGATCATGTCGCTCAAGGCCACCGGGGTCTGCTCGGTGCCGGGAGAGCCATCGGCGGGCAGCCCGACCGTCGCAACGCTGCTCGTATAAACGATGTGCTCGGTGCCCGCGCGCCGCGCCGCCTCGAGGATGCTGCGCGTTCCCTCGACGTTCGTTTGGTAGAGGCGCTGCGGATCGGGTGCCCCGAGACGATAGTCCGCGGCGAGGTGAAACAGCGCCGCGCAGCCTGCGAGTGCCGCATCGAGCGAGGACGGCTCCGAGAGCTCCCCGCACGCCGCCTCGACCGCGAGGTCCTGGAGGTTGCGCCGGCTCGAGGAGCTGCGCACGAGGCAGCGCACCTGCCAGCCCCGCTGCAGGAGCGCGCGGGCGACGGCCGCGCCGACAAATCCCGAGGCGCCGGTGACGAGGGCCCTCATCGGTCGGGTCCCGCGAGCGCTCCCGCGCGAGCGATCCGGCGCAGCGAGCGCCGGGCCGCGCGGTAGCGGCGCCCGAGACGCAGCACTGGCCGAAGGCTCGAAGGCGCGCAGAGCACACGCCCGAGGAGGCGCCCGAGCGACAGCACTCCGGAGGAATCGGTGACTTCCTCGAGCGCACGAGGCAGCTCATCCGCCGCGCGGTCGACCACCACACGCACCGCAAGGAAGGGTAGTCCGTGGACCTCGGCCACCTCCGCGATGGCGAAGCTCTCCATATCGACTGCCGCGGCGCGCGTCCGCTGGAATGCATCTGCTTTGTCGGCAGCCGCCGCGAGCAGCCGCGGACTCGTGAGCAAGCGGCCCCGCTCGAGCGGCCCGACCCCGAGGGCCACGAGGGACTCGCGGACGCGCTCGCCCCAGCGCTGCGCTGCGGACAGAGACCGGCCGCCTCCCTCGAGCAGCACCGTGTCGGCAACGATTATGGCACCGGGTGGGAGCGCCGGATCGAGCGCTCCGGCGAGCCCGAAGCTCACGAGCGCCCTCGCGCCGGCGTCAACGAGCCTGACTGCCCCTCGTGCGGCGGCGGTGCACCCCATCCCACTCACGGCGACCAGAGTGCCGTCGTGGAGCCGTGCGAGCCCATCCTGCGCAGGCGTTGCGCGCCCCAGAGCGCGCGCCTCGGCCGCGAGGGCCGCGACCACACCGAGCCTCGAGAGACTCTCGCCCGAGCCGGTGAGCGGTCGCGCCGGGGATTCAGCGACCGGCGGGGAGCCGGTTGCGGTGCGCGGCGAGCGCCCAGAGCGGGAAGTAAGCACAGTAGCCGTGGTATTTCAGATAGAACACGCGCGGGAACCCCGGCGCGGTGAACGTCGGGTGACTCCAGAGCCCGTTCGCACCCTGAGTGCGCAGTAAGAATTCGATCCCGCGCCGTACGGGCTCCGTGCCTTGCTCTGCGCAGGCCAGCAGTGCGAGCAGCGCCCACGCCGTCTGGTACGGATTGCTCTCCGCCGGGCCGCCCGCGAGCGAGCGGTCGGCGTAGCTGTCATTGCTCTCGCCCCATCCGCCATCGGCGTTCTGCTGCGAGAGCAGCCAGGCGATGGCGCGGCGCACGGCCGGATCGTCGGCTCTCACCCCGGCCTGGGTGACCGCCGTGAGAACGGACCAGGTGCCATAGATGTAATTCGTCCCCCAGCGCCCGAACCAGGATCCTTCCGGTTCCTGCTCCTTGCGCAAGTATGCGATGGCGCGCTCGAGCGCATCCCGATGCTCGGGGAGACCGATCCTGCCGAGCACGGCCACCACGCGCCCCGTGACATCGCTCGTCGGCGGGTCGAGCAGCGCTCCGTGGTCCGCGAAGGGTATCTCGTTGAGGTAATAGTGGGTGTTGTCGGCGTCGAAGGACGCGAAGCCGCCGTTGCGGCTCTGCATGCCGACGAGCCAATCGCGCGCGCGCCGCATGCACTCCCCGTAGCGCTCGGGCCGCTCGGCCGTATCCATCGCCCAAACGACCGCTGCGGTGTCATCGAGATCGGGATAGTGATCGTTCAAGAACTGGAAGGGCCATCCCCCGCAGGGCAGTCCCGGCCGGCGCACCTGCCAGTCCCCCGAAGTGGTCAGCTGCAGGGGCTTCAGCCAATCGAGTGCGCGGGCCGCGGCACTGCGCCCGGCGGCGCTGCCCTCTTCGTACAGCGCGAGGCACGCCAGCGCCGTGTCCCACACCGGCGAGACGCACGGCTGGCAGTACGAGGAGCCGCCGCGCGTCACGAGCAGCTTCTCCAGAGCGCGCCGGGCGGTCACCCGTCGCGGGTCGCTCGGCGGATAGCCGAGAATCACGAGCATCTCGAGCGCGTTCACCATCGCGGGGAAGATCGCCCCGAGCCCTCCCTCGCCATTCAAGCGCTCGATCACCCAGCGCTCCGCCCGCTCAATCGCCCGCTTGCGCAGACTCCGGGGCACGAACGGGTCGATCGTGCGCCCGAGCCGGTCGAGTGCGAGGAACGCCCGGTTGAGCCAGCCCGTGCGGCGAAAGTAATTCGGCTCTTGCTCCGCGGGTGTCGTGAACAGCTCGCGGATGTCGATGGCGCGCGGATTCTTCGCGCGCGGCTTCAGGGTGGTGAGCACGAATAACGGCACCATCACGGTGCGCGACCAGTAGGAGACCTTGTCGAGGTGGAACGGGAACCACCGCGGCAGCAGCACGATCTCGACCGGGATGTACGGTACGCCGCGCCAGGGAATCTGGCCGAACAGGGCGAGCGCGATGCGCGTGAACACATTGGCCCGTGCCGCCCCGCCATGCTCGAGGATCGCAGCGCGCGCCCGCATCATGTGCGGCGCATCGGGCGAGTCGCCCGCGAGCTTCAGCGCGTAGTAGGCCTTGACGCTGCAGGACAGTTCGAACGCGCCGCCGTAGTAGAGCGGCCAGCCGCCGTGCGATCCCTGGTGGCTGCGCAGGTACACGGCGAGCTTCCCCTCGAGAACCGGGTCGATCTCGTCGAGGAAGTGCATCATCATGATGTATTCGGCGGGGATGGTGGAGTCGGCCTCGAGCTCGAAGAGCCAGTAGCCCTCGGCGCTCTGCGCCTCGATGAGCGCGTCGCGCGCCGCGCCGATCGCCCGATCGAGCGCGGAGGCGGCGGGCGCGCGCGCCGATCCGCCCACCACGGCGCCCTTCACGAGTGCCGCCTCGCGCGCATCCCGGGCGCTAAATCCGCTGGTCACGGCGCAGCGCTCCCGTCCGAGCGATAGGACGCACGGCCGAAGCGCATCGGGACCACTTCGGCGTCGTGCTCTCTCACCGACTGCAGCTCCTGGGCGGCAATGCTTGCGGCGCGGCTGTGGCGGCTTACCTCCTCGGGCGCTGCGAGTGGCAGATCGCCCGCCGCCCAAGCGAAGAGGTGCTTGAGCGTACGATCGCTGCGCACGGCCAGACCGGTTGTGAGGCGAGTGAGGGCCACCGCCGCGTGTGAGACTTTCACCTCGGCGCCCGAGGTGAACTGCGGCCGGTTCGCGATGCGGCGCAGCGTGAGCACCGCGAGCCCGATCGACCACAGACAGAACCGTCGAATCCCGGGCTCCTCAGGCGGGATGAGCAGCGTGAAGGCGATCGCGTTTCGCAGGTGGCCGTGGGCGATACCAATCAGCTCGCGCAGGCCCGCTGCGAAGCGCGCATCGTACGGGACCGGCTGCAAGCGGCTCACCTCGATCCCGTGGCGGGCGAACACCTCCCGGGGCAGCCAGCAGGCGCCGCGGCTTCGATCCTCCCAGACGTCCTTGAGGATATTGGTCATCTGCAGGCCCTGACCGAAGGAGGCGGCCAGCTCGCGCAGCGCATCCCGCCGCTCCACCGCGAGGCGCGCATGACTGCCGAAGAGCTCGGTCAGCATCTCCCCGACCACTCCGGCGACGTAGTAGCAGTAGCTGTCGAGGTCGCTCAAGCGGGCAAGTCCACTCAGGCTCGCCGTCCTCTGGAAATGGTGCATGCCATAGGACATGAGATTGATGCAGCGGCGAATGGCCGCGCGCTGCTCGGGGCCCAGGCGGGCGGTCATGCGGATCACGCGATCCATGTTGCGCACGAGGTCCCGTTCGGCGAGCAGCGTCCGCTCGGAAAGAGCGCCGGCCACCTCGCGGGCGAGCGGCCCCGCCTCCTCCCGTCCGGCCACCACGGCTGCGAAGCGCTTGAGGTAGCGGTAGGTATCGGCGGCCGACAACATCGGCTCGTCCTCGATCGTATCGGCGATCCGGCACAGCAGGTACGCGCTCGTGACAGCGCTGCGCAGGCCGAGGGGCAACTGCGGAATCGTCAGCGCGAAGGTGCGCGAGACGTGCGGAAGGATCCTCTCCTGATAGGCTTGGTCGGAAATTTCCGTAACGGTGGTGAAGGGGCTTCGCGGCATCGCTGGCTCACGGGCGGAACTTTAGGATCAGCGCCTCTTGTTCAGGGCATGCAAACTAATGGCTCCGCAACCGTGGCAGTTCCACCCGACCGGGAATCGAGCCAAGCGGGGCCGTATCCGCCGGCAATGTTGCCCTATCTGGGTAGCCTGACACTAGAGCGGATGGCACCGGCCCTGCCCGCGGGGTGGAGACCGCCACGGTGAGCGCCATCTGAGCCGCGACCTGAGCCGCGATGGCATATGTCCGCTCCGGGCGCCGTTTCGCGCTCAGTGCTCGATCGGCGCCGCCGGGGGCACCCCCTCCAACCGATCGATCTTCCTGAAGCCTCGCGGCAGCATGACGCCACGTTGCGCGCGCTCGCCGCGGTAGCTGGCGAGGTCCTTGAAGCTGATTTCCTTTTTCTCCTGTCCCGCCCACAGGAGCAGCGTGCCGCCCGGCGCAACGACTGCGAGCCCCGTGAGAAACTCCTGGCGCTGAGCGGCTCGCTTGGCGGGAATGTCATAAAGCTTCAGCCCCTTGCCGCGCGGCATCTCGGGAGCCTGCGAAACCTCGAAGGCGAGCATCTTGCCCTCGCTCCCCGCAACGGCCACCCACGAGTCCGGGGACGGCACCCAGGCGGGCGGCAGAACCCGCGCGCCCTGAGGCACGCTGAGCACCGTCTTGCCGGCTCGCCGGTCCGTCGCGAGCTCCTTGAGCCGCACCGTGAAGCCATAACCGGCATCGGTGGCGAGCAGCCACAGATCCTCCGGCTCCCCGAGCATGCAGCCGGCGAAGCGCGCCCCGTCGGGCGGGTTGAGCCGGCTCGCGAGCGGCTCGCCGAGCCCGCGCGCCGAGGGCAGCGAGTGCGCCGGCATGCTGTAGGTGCGCCCGGTGCTGTCGATGAACACCGCGGCCTGCAGACTGCGGCCGCGCGCGGCCGCCTGGAATGCATCGCCGGACTTGTACGAGAGCGAGCGCGCATCGATGTCGTGGCCCTTGGCCGAGCGCACCCAGCCCCCGGTCGATAGCACGACGGTGACGGGCTCGTTGGGGATGAGGGCGGTCTCGGCGATCGCCTCGGCAGCCTCGCGCTCGATGATCTGGGTCCGGCGGGCGTCACCGTAGCGCTCGGCATCCTCCTGAATCTCGCTCGCGACTCTCTTTCGGAGGCGCGCCTTGCTCTTCAGGAGCGCCTCGAGCTCGCCCCGCTCGCTCTCGAGCGCTTTGCGCTCCTCGCGAATCCTCATCTCCTCGAGCCGCGCGAGATGGCGCAGGCGTGTGTTGAGGATCTCCTCCGCCTGCTCATCGGAGAGCTTGAAGCGCGTGATGAGCACCGGCTTCGGCTCGTCCTCGCGGCGAATGATCCGGATCACCTCGTCGAGGTTCAGGTACGCCACCATCAGCCCATCGAGGATGTGCAGCCGCTTCCCGACCTTCTCGAGCCGGTGCTGCAGGCGGCGCGTGACGGTTGCGGTGCGGAACTCGAGCCATTCGCTCAGGATGGCCTTCAGCCCCATCACGCGCGGCCGCCCGTCGATGCCGATCACGTTGAGATTGACGCGGTAGTTGCGCTCGAGGTCGGTCGTTGCGAACAGGTGGTTCATCACCTCGACCATGTCCACCCGGTTCGACCGAGGCACGATCACCAGGCGAGTGGGATGCTCGTGATCGGACTCATCGCGCAGGTCCTCGATCATCGGCAGCTTCTTCGCCCGCATCTGCTCGGCAATCTGCTCCTGGACCCGAGTTCCGGAGACCTGGTAGGGAAACGCGGTGATCACGACGTTATCGTCCTCGATCTCGTAAGTGGCACGCGCCCGGAAGCTCCCTACACCCTTCTCGTAGAACTCCTTGAGGTCGGCGCGTGCGGAAACGATCTCGGCGCCGGTCGGCAGATCCGGGCCCTTCACGTGCCTCATGAGCGCCGCGGTCGTTGCCTCCGGCTCCTCGAGCAGATGGATGCACGCCGCGGCGACCTCGCGCAGGTTGTGCGG
>JASHUC010000385.1 GCA_030040235.1 Gammaproteobacteria bacterium
TGCCATGGGAGTGAGCGAAACCGCCTGCATGCCGGTCACGGCCTCGAGCATCTCCTGCAGCTCGTAGAGGCAGGCAAGCAGGCCCTGACTGTGCGAGAGAGGCGCGAGCGGATGGCGTGCGAGGAACGGCGGCAGCATCGCGAACGCGTTGCAGGCTTTCGGGTTGTACTTCATCGTGCACGACCCGAGCGGATAGAAGTGCGTGTCGATCGAGAAGTTCAGCTGCGAGAGGCGCGTGAAATGGCGCACCGCCTCGAGCTCGCTCACCTCGGGAAGCAGCGGCGGCTCGCGCCGCCTCAGTTCGGCCGGAATGTCGAGTGGGACGCCGGAATCGCGCGGCCACTGATCGGTCGCGCCGCGGCCGGGGCGCGAGCACTCGAAGATCACTTTCTCGGCTCGAGGGGGCATGGGGCTCCTGGGAGCTCGCGGGTCCGGCCTACGCGGCGTGCTGTGCCGCGAGCACAGCGCGCAGCGCGGCGGCGAGCGCGCGGATATCGGCGCTCGTCTTGGTCTCGGTCGCGCACACGAGCAGCGCGTGGCCCAGCTCGGGGTAGTGCGCCGCGAGATCGACGCCGCCGAGGATATCGCGCGCGGCGAGCGCCTCGAGCACCGGGGCGACCGGACGGTCGAGCTGCAGCACGCATTCGTGGAAGTACGGTGCGCTGAATGCGGCACGCACGCCCTCGATCCGGCAGAGCGCCGCGTTGAGCTCGCGGGTGCGCGCGTGGCAGGCCGCGGCGACGCGCTCGAGCCCGCGCGGTCCCATGAGCGAGAGATAGATCGTCGCCGCCGTGACCATCAGGCCCTGATTGGTGCAGATGTTCGAGGTGGCGCGCCCGCGCCGGATGTGCTGCTCGCGCGCCTGCAGCGTGAGCGTGAAACCCGGCGCGCCAGTGACATCGAGGGTGCGTCCGACGATGCGGCCCGGCATCTGCCGCACATGCTCCATGCGGCTCGCCATGAATCCGAAATACGGGCCTCCGGAGCAAAGCGGCACACCGAGCGGCTGGCCCTCCCCGACGACGATGTCGGCCCCGCCATGCCAGGCCCCGGGGGGCTTGAGCAGCGCGAGGGAGATGGGATTGACGATCGCGATGACCGGAATCGAGCGGCTTCGAGCCCACTCGCTGAGGCCGTCCGCGTCCTCGAGCACGCCGAAGAAGTTCGGCTGCTGAATCGCGAGCGCCGCGATGTCGGCGCCGTCGTACGCCGTCAGAGCCTCGAGCGGTATGCGGCCGCTCTGCGGGTCGTACGCGAGCTCCTCGAGCTTCAGTCCCTGCTGGCTCGTGATGGAGCGGGCGGCCTCGCGGTAGTAGGGATGCACCGTGCGCGGCACGAGAATCTTGAGCGAGCTCGACTTGCGGTGGATGCGCACCGCCATGAGCAGCGCCTCGGCGAACGCCGATGCGCCGTCGTACAGCGAGGCGTTCGCGACCGCCATCCCCGTGAGGCTCGCGATCATCGTCTGGAATTCGTAGATCGTCTGCAGCGTGCCCTGGCTCGCCTCGGCCTGGTAAGGGGTGTAGGCGCTGTAGAACTCGCCCCGCGTCGTGATGGCCCACACCGCCGCGGGAATGTGATGCTCGTACGCTCCCGCGCCCAGGAAGCACAGGGGCAGGCCGTCCGCGCTCGCGCGCGCCATCATGAGCTTGCCGATCTCCATCTCGCTCATCGCCTCGGGAACCCCGGCGAGCTCGCCCGCGCGGACCGAGGCCGGAACCTCATCGAACAGCTGCTCGATGCTCCTGACGCCGATCGCGGCGAGCATCTCGGCCACGTCCTCGTCCGTGTGCGGTATGAAGGCCATCAGTCGCCCTCGCTCTCGATGAGCTTGGCGTAGTCAGCGGCGCTGAGCAGGCCCGAGACGGAGGCCGCATCCTGCGGCCGGATGCGTGCGATCCAGCCCCCGCCGTACGGCTCGTGATTGATACGCTCGGGCTCGGAAGCAAGTCCGGTGTTGACGGCCGCGACCTCCCCGGCGAGCGGACTGTAGACATCCGAGGCGGCCTTCACCGATTCGACCACTGCGAGCGGCTCGCGTGCGCCCACCCGCCGTCCCGCCTCGGGCACCTCGACGAAAACGAGATCCCCGAGCGCGTGCTGCGCATGGTCCGTGATGCCGACTTCGACGAGGCCATCGGGCAGCGTCCGCACCCACTCGTGAGTCTTCGTGTAGCGCAGATCGGCCGGTATATCGCTCATATCTAACAACCTCTCGACCCCTAGGCGCGGGCCTCAAGGGTACCTGGACCCTGTATCAAGGAACGGCCATGACGCACGAACGGGGGCTCGACGATGCGCGCATTGAGAAGCCTGCCCCGCACCTCCACCTGCGCCCGCTCGGCCGCCGCCACGGGCACGCGCGCGAGGGCGATGGAGCGCTCGAGCGTCGGGGAGAACGTGCCGCTCGTGACGAGGCCGTCGCCCGCGTTCGTCACGACCGGCTGATGCGCACGCGCCACGCCACGGTCCTCGACCACGAGCCCGACGAGCTTGCGCGGCGAGCCGCGCTTCAGCACCGCCTCGAGCGCCGCGTGGCCGATGAAGGGCCGGTCGCGGGGCTCCATCGCCACCGTCCAGCCGAGTCCCGATTCGAAGGGATGCGTGCTCTCATCCATGTCCTGGCCGTAAAGGTTCATTCCGGCCTCGAGGCGCAGCGTGTCGCGCGCGCCGAGACCGCAGGAGGCGACGCCGAGCGCGCTGAGTCCCTGCCAGACCGGGGCGGCCTCGGCCGCGGGCAGTGCGAGCTCGAAGCCGTCCTCGCCGGTGTAGCCGGTGCGCGCCACGAACCACTCCCCGATGGATGCAGCGTGATAGCTGCGCAGTGCCCGTGCCGAGTCGGCCGCGTGCGGACCGCGAAGGGCCTCGAGGAGCTCCCCGAGCCGCTCGCTCGCTCGAGGTCCCTGCAGCGCGAGGAGGGCGAGCTCCGCGCGCTCGGTGATCTCCACGTCGCGATGGCGCGCGTGGTCGCGCACCCAGGCGAGGTCGCGATCGCGCGTGGCCGCATTCACCACCACCCGAAAGCCGAGCTCGGGCCCGAGAAAGTAGACGATCAGATCGTCGAGCACCCCGCCCGAGTCGTTGAGCATGCAGCTGTAAAGCGCGCGGCCGGGCGAGCTCAACTTGTCCACGTCGTTCGCCAGGAGCTCGCGCAGGAAGGGGCGCGCATCGCTCCCACGCACATCGAGGATGCCCATGTGGGAAACGTCGAACAGCCCGGCGGAGCGCCGCACCGCATGGTGCTCCTCGATCTGGGAGCCATAGGAGAGCGGCATTTCCCACCCGCCGAAGTCGATCATCCGAGCACCCAGGGAGCGGTGCAGATCGAAGAGCGGCGTGTGGCGACCCATAATGAATGATAACAGCAGCTTACGGCTCGCCCAACCGCGGTGCGCGGCGCCGGCCACGCGCGTGGCGCAGCGCGCACTGCCCCGGCAAAGCTGCGATCGGCGCGCGGGCGGGTAGAATAAGTGCCATGCCGCTGTCGCGCCGTCCGAGTCTCATCGTCGACATCGGGTCCGTCCATGTGGGCGGGCCCCATCCGATCGTCGTCCAGTCGATGACCAATACCGACACGGCCGATCCCGAGTCGACCGCGCAGCAGGTCAAGTCCCTCGCCCGCGCGGGCTCGGAGCTCGTGCGTATCACCGTCAATACGAGCGAGGCAGCCGCCGCCGTCGCGCGCATCCGCGACCGGCTCGCGCAGCTCGGCGTTTCGGTGCCCCTCATCGGGGACTTCCACTTCAACGGTCACAAGCTGCTGCGCGAGCATCCGGCGTGCGCGGAGGCGCTCGCCAAGTATCGTATCAATCCCGGCAACGTCGGCCGCGGCAGCAAGCGCGATCCGCAGTTTGCCGAGATGATCGAGATGGCCTGCCGCTATGGCAAGCCGGTGCGCATCGGGGTGAACTGGGGCAGCCTCGATCAGGACCTGCTCACGCGGCTCATGGACGAGAACTCCGCGCGAGCGACCCCACTCGATGCGCCGCAGGTCACACGCAACGCCGTGGTGCTCTCGGCCCTCTCGAGCGCGGAGCGCGCGATCGAGCTCGGGCTGCCGCGCAATCGCATCATCCTGTCCGCCAAGGTGAGCGGCGTTCAGGACCTCATCGCCATTTACCGCGACCTCGGCTCGCGCTGCGATTTTCCGCTGCATCTCGGACTCACCGAGGCCGGCATGGGCTCGAAGGGCATCGTCGCCTCGACCGCGGGGATGTCGGTGCTGCTGCAGGAGGGGATCGGCGACACCATCCGGGTGTCGCTCACGCCGCAGCCCGGCGGTGACCGCACGCAGGAGGTGATCGTCGCGCAGGAGATCCTGCAGACCATGGGCCTGCGCTCGTTCACGCCGCTCGTCACGGCGTGCCCCGGCTGCGGGCGCACGACGAGCAGCTACTTCCAGGAGCTCGCGCAGCGCATCCAGTCCCACATCCGCCATCGCATGCCGGAGTGGCGCCGCTCGTTCGCGGGCGTCGAGGACATGACCGTCGCGGTGATGGGCTGCGTCGTGAACGGCCCCGGCGAGAGCAAGCACGCCAATCTCGGCATCAGCCTCCCGGGCACGGGCGAGCGGCCCGTGGCCCCGGTCTACGAGGACGGCGAGAAGACCGTCACGTTGAAGGGTGAGCACATCGCCGAGGAGTTCCAGGAGCTCCTCGAGCAGTACGTCGCACGCAAGTATCCGCGGCGCGCGAGCGCGTGATCGGCCTCGGCGGCGCGAGGAGATCGATCTCATGAGCGAGCTCACCGACAAGCGTTGCAAACCCTGCGAGGGAGGCGTTGCGCCTTTGACGCGTGCGCAGGCCCAGGCGCTCGCCAAGCAGCTCGCCACGGAATGGCGGCTCGCCGACGATGCGCGGTCCATTCACCGGGAGTTCAAGTTCAAGGATTTCTACCGCACGATGAGCTTCGTGAATGCGCTCGCGCACATCGCCAACATCGAAGACCACCATCCGGATCTCGAGGTCGGCTACAGCCGCTGCCGCGTGGAGTTCTCGACGCACGCGATCAAAGGCCTGTCCGAGAACGACTTCATCTGCGCGGCGAAGATTGACCGCATTCAACTGATCTAACTGCGAGGGTCGGGCATCCTGCGGCGGCGGGCACATCCCTGTGCCTTCAGCCCGCGCGCGCCGACTGCGGCAGCTCCCCCTTGAGCCCGAGCGCGCGGCCGATGAACGCCCGCTTGATCTCGGAACTGCGGTCCACCCAGGCGAGCCCGCGCTGCGCGAGCTGCGCGAGCGGCCCCGAGCCGTGGGCGAGGAAGCGGTCGAACGCCTCGATCGCGAGCGCCATCAGCTGAGTCTCACTCTTGCGCCAGCGCTCGTAGCGACGCAGGATCCGCGCGGCGCCGGGGTCCTCCCCTTCGGCGCTCGCAGCGGTGATCACCTCTGCGAGCGCTGCGGCATCGAGCAGCCCGAGGTTCGCTCCCTGCCCGGCAAGCGGGTGCACGACGTGCGCGGCATCGCCGATGAGCGCGGCGCGGTGGGCCGTGTAGCGGTGCGCGGTGAGCCTTCCGAGGGCAAAGGAGGCGCGTCCGGTCTCGAGTCGCACGGCACCGAGCACGCCCTGCGTCGCCTCCCCGAGCTCGCGCTCGAAATCCTCGCGCGAGCCCTCGAGCAGGCGTTCGGCGAGCGCTGCGTCGGCCGACCACACGATCGAGCTCGATCCGTCCGCGAGCGGCAGCAGCGCGAGCGTCCCCGTCCCGAGGAACCGCTGCCAGGCCGTGCGCGCGTGGGAGTGCGCGGTCGAGACATTGGCGACGATCGCCGTCTGGCGATAGCTCGCGAGCTCCGCGGTGAGCCCGATCGCCCGGCGCACCGCCGAGCGCGCGCCGTCGGCGCCGACGATCAGCCGCGCAGCGAGCGGGCCGGCGCGCGTTTGAGCCTCGATGCGCCCATCGTGCACCTGCACGGAGAGAAGCTCGCTCTCGAAGAATCGCCCGCCGCAGGACTCATAGGCATCGAGGAGCGCAGCCTGGACGAGGCGATTCTCGGCGATGTAGCCGAGGTTCGGTTCGCCGGCTTCGGCCGCATCGAACACGAGCACGTTGGCACGAGGTCCCGCCACATCGTTCCACACGCGCATCCGCTCGTAAGGCTGCACACGCTCGAAGGCGATGCGCTCCCACGCTGCGGCGCTTGCGAGAATGCGTTCACTCGCGCGTGAGAGCGCCGAGACGCGCGCATCGAGCGGTGAGCCCGGCTCGGGTGCAGCGGGTCGCGCATGCTCGAGAAGCCCCACCTTGAGCGGCCGCGCGGCGCGCGTGAGCAGCGCTGCTGCGCAGGCGCCCGCCGGTCCTGCCCCGACGATGAGCACATCGAGCAGCTCCCCGGCTTCGACGCTCACGTCAGCGGCAACCCGCGGGCGAGCCGGGGGATACGCCCGCCGAACCCGGTGCTCACACGCGCAAGTGCGCTCTTGGCGGGCGGCAGCAGATCGAACAGCAGCAGCCCGACATTGCGTGCCAGGCGGATGGGCGGGCGCGAGTCGCCGAAGAGCCGCACGAGCCCGTCCGTGAATCCCACGATGCCCCGCCGATCGATCGAGCGCTGCGCGGCGAACTCGGCGAGCACCTCCGGAGCGCCCGGATCGTCCGCGG
>JASHUC010000386.1 GCA_030040235.1 Gammaproteobacteria bacterium
CCCGTCGGCTCATCGGCGAGCAGCAGCTTCGGCTGGTGCACGAGCGCCCGCGCGATGGCGACGCGCTGCTGCTCGCCGCCCGAGAGCGCATCGACCGCACTGCGCAGGCGGTCGCCGAGCCCCACGCTCGTGAGCATGGCTTCGCTGCGCCGCCTCGCCGCTGCGCCGCGCATCCCGTTGAGCTCGAGCGCGAGACGCACATTCTCCTCGACGTCGAGGGTCGGGACGAGATGGAAGAACTGATGGACGAAGCCGACACTCGAGCGGCGGAACTCGGTGCGCCTGGGCTCGCGCAGCGAACCGATCTCGAGCCCGTCGAGCTCGATCGTTCCGGAATCGGGATGATCGATGCCGCAGAGCAGATTGAGCAGGGTCGATTTACCCGAACCGCTGCGGCCGATGATCGCAACGCTTGCGCCGCCGGCAATCTCGAGGTCCACGCCCTCGAGCACGGCGTGCACGCGGGCGCCCTCGAGAAATCGGCGGAAGAGTTGCCGCACGATGAGCACGCTAATTTACCGGCAAAACTGGCCCAAAGGGCGCGCCCGGGATGGGGCGCGCAACGGCGCGGGCTTGGCCGCCTGCTCCCCTGCCCGTCATCCCGCGTTGGCGCCGGGAACGAAGCGCATCGGCTTGGTGACGCCCATGCGAGTGAGCTCGGCGCGCAGGCTCTCGGAGAGGGCGCCGTGCGTGGCGCGATCAAACGGCGGGGCGGACTTCCAGTCATACGCCCAGGGGTGGTTCGCCCGCAACGGTTCGGGCTCGTTCGCATAGCGTGGAATGACGTGGGCATGCAGCGCGGGCTCGACGTTCCCGAGAATCGCGTAGTTGATGCGCGCCGCGCCGGTGATCTTGAGCAGCGCATCGCCGAGCCGTGCCATATCGCTCAGGAACTGCACGCGCCCCTGGGCGGCGAGCGCGTTGAGCGAGGGCACGACCGGATCGGCGAGCAGCAGGACGTAGCCGCGCACGAACTGGCGCTCGCCGAACAGCACCCATCCGGAGAACAGCCGGGCCGAGACACGCGGCTCGCGTCCGGCGCGCGCCGCGGCGACCTGGCGGTGGATGTCGGTCTGCGGCTCGTGCGCATCGCTCGTCATGGGATCGTCCCTCCGAGAGGCACCGAGAGCACCGCTCCCGTGTCGTTCGGCCTGGTGTTGACGGAAACCACGGTCGCCCGGGCGAAGAAATTGAATTCCGAGGCGCTCGCCCAGGTGTACGCGCCCATGGCGCGTCCGACGATGAGGTCTCCGGGCTCGAGCTTGGGCAGCATGAGGTTCTCCGCGATGACGTCGATGCTGTCACAGGTCGGCCCGGCGAGCACCGCGGGCAGCTGCTCTCCCCCCTCGCGCAGCGCCTCGACCGGATAACGCGCGTGGTCGTAGAGCTGACCGCTGTAGGAGCCGTAGAGACCATCGTCCAGGTAGTACCACCAATGGCCCTCGCGCTGCGCACGCCCCATGACGGAGGCGACCCCGATCGCCGCAGGGCCGACGATGTAGCGGCCCGGCTCGGCGATCACCCGGATGCGGCGCGGGAGCCTGGCGAGGGCGGCGCGGATGGGCGCGCAGAAGCGGGCGATGTCGGCGACCGGCTGCATGTAGTCGATCGGGAATCCGCCGCCGATGTCGAGCATGTCGAACGCGCCGAGCTTCTCGCGTCTGCCCGAGGCGAGCAGCCGTCCGCAGGCCTCGATCGCCTCGACGTGCTTGCCGGAATCGGCAGCCTGCGAGCCGACGTGAAACGACAGGCCGCGCACCTCGATGCCGAGCTCGGCGGCGAGCCGCGCGAGCCCGAGCGCATCCTCGGGGTCGCAGCCGAATTTGCGCGACAGATCGCACACCGCGCCGGGGCTGCGGAACGAGACGCGCAGCAGCAGCTCGACCTGCCCGCGCAGGCGCTCGAACTTGCGGATCTCGTCCGGATTGTCCGCAACGAAGGTGCGGACGCCGAAGTGCAGGGCGTTGCGAATATCCTCGTCGCGCTTGATGGGATGGGTGTGGATGCAGCGTTGCGGCTCGACCCCGAGCCGCTGCGCGAGCTGCACCTCCCCGGTCGTCGCCAGATCGAGCGAGCCGCCTTCCTCGAGCACCGCGCGCACCACCGCGGGGTGCGGCAGCGGCTTGAGCGCGTAGTGCAGAGCGACGCGCGGGAGGGCACGGCGGAGTCGGCGCATCTGGGCGCGTACCCGCTCGCAGTCCACGATCAGCAGGGGTGAGCCGAACTCGCGCACCAGCCGGCGAATCTCGGCGGGACGAAACGGATCGATGAAACGCGGACTTCGGGAGTGGCTCGCGGACAAGTGACTCAGCGCGGGCTCAAGGCAGCACGGCCAGCGCGCCGGTATCGTCACTATCGGATATGTCGCTCGCTGCGCGCAACAGGCGATCGCGGATGGCGTCCCAGCGCTCGTCGCGCGGCACGTCCTGCACCAGGATGCGCTGGCAACCCGCTTTGTCGAGCGTGCGCAGGTTCGCGTACAGATCCTGCGCGTACTGCTCGGGGCGGCGCCCGGCGTTGATCCACGTGACGTACTTGTGGCCCTTGAGCGGCAAGCGCTGCGCGAGCACCGCGATGCGCCGGCCCCCCTGCGAGAGCGCCTCCGCCCGGGCGTCGATCTCGCCGGCGGGCACGATCGCCATGGGGGTGATCGGCGCGTAGTGGGCGGGGGTGCTCCCGGGAACACGCGGCGACTTCCCATCGGGACCGAGCGCGAGATCGCCGAGCGCCTCGAGGAGCTGCGATGCGGTGACCGCACCGGGACGCAGCAGGCGCACGCGGGTCCCATCGCAGGCGACGATGGTCGATTCGAGGCCGATCTGGCACTCCCCGCCGTCGAGAATGATGCGCACCGCATCGCCGAGCTCATCGCGCACGTGCTCCGGGCGGGTGGGACTCAGGCGCCCGTAGCGATTTGCCGAGGGCGCTGCAATCCCGCCGCCGAAGGCCGTGAGCAGCTGCTGGGCCATGGGATGCGAGGGCACGCGCACGGCGACCGTATCCTGCCCCCCGGTGACGATGTCGTGCACGTGCGGGGCGCGCGGCATGACGATCGTGAGCGGCCCGGGCCAGAAGCGCTCGGCGAGCTTCATCGCCGGCGGCGGTACCTCGCGCACCCAGCGGTGCAGGTAGCGCGGGCTGTCGAGGTGCACGATGACGGGATGATTGGCAGGCCGGCCCTTCGCCTCGAAGACCTTGCGCACGGCCGCCGGGTTCTGAGCGTTCGCTCCGAGGCCGTAGACGGTTTCGGTCGGAAAGGCGACCAGCTCCCCGTCGCGCAGCGCCTGCACGGCGGCGTCGATGTCGACCTGGCTCGCTCTCACCACCCGCACCATGTCCCGATTTTACCAAGCCCGGCCCGACACACGGCCCTCGCAATTCTGCGGCGGTGCGACGTGCTTCGCATTTGCGCCCGAACGGGCGCGAAATCCTGTCCGGCCGATGGCCAAAGCCGCACTTGCTGCTGAGGCGGGCCGCGGCAGGCGCTACCGCCGGGGCATGGCGCGAGGAGCCGCCGCGCCGGGTCACTCGAGCGGCGTGCGCTTCCAGCCCTCGGGACCGTCGGTGAGCTCGTAGCCGGGCCAGTAGTGCTTATCGAGCTTGAGCGTGATCACCTCGGCGGCGTTGTTCCAGGTAACCGTCTTCAGCCGCACCGAGGAGCGGTCAGGCCGGCCGGAAACGGCTGCGAGGAAGGCATCGAGATTCGGCGTCGGCGTTTCGTCCACCTGCACGATCCGCCGTCCGGGATAAAGAGAGTAGCGCGCGGCCGGTGAGCCGTAGGAGAAGTACCCGACGTACACCCCGACCGGCGGAATGCCACGCTGAGCGCTCATGGGCCGCTGCGGCGCCTGCAGGGTCGCACCGGCCCACTCGACGATGCGGCGCACGTCCGAGCCCGGCAGCTCGACCGTCGGCACATCGATCGTGTGCACGGCGTTCGCGCGCCACACCGTCACGGACACGCGCTGGCGGTCTCCGACCGCCCGCTCCACGTCGCGAAAGCGCGTGACGACCTTGCCGTCGATGGTGAGGAAAATGTCGCCCTGCTGCAGCAGTTGCGCCGCGGGCGAGCCGCCGACGAGGCGCACGGCCGTGAGCGCCTGCCGCTCGGTGCCGTCGTTCTGCTCGAGCCGCCTCAGCCACTCGTTGGAGAGCCCGAACTCGCGGGCGCTCGCGAGCGCGACGGGCGCGAGCTCCACCTCGAGCGAATGCAGGGGACGCCCGGTACGCACCCGATCGAGCATCTCGGCGACCAGATCGATCGGAACGCCCTTCTCGGTTTGCTCGAGCTCGCTGCCGTTGTCGTACGCGAAGCTCGACCACAGGCCCACGACCTGGCCGCGCGCGTCGGCGAGCACCCCGTCGTAGTCGAGCGGCGGGTTGACCAGATCGGCCACCTCGACGTTGGTGTCACGGAAGCGCATGGTGCGCGAGAGCGGCAGATCGATCGGGTCGACGCTTGCGATCTGGGTGCTGCGGGCGTGCAGCTCGCTGTCCCCGGAAAGTCCCACGACCCACACGTTCTCGCCCGCTTGAAGCTCACCCGGAGCGAGCGAGGCGGACCTGACCGGTGTCGCCCCGATGAGCTTCGGGTCGTACTGCACCACCGCGAGATTGTGCAGCGGATGCACGTACACCACTCGTGCGGGCACTTGCAGCGTGCCGGCGAATGTCACGGTCACATCGCCCACCGATACCGGGACGGTGTTGCGATCCACGACCACGAGTCCGCGCTCGGCATCCACCACGAGTCCGGTACCGTGATAGTAGTGCTCGGTCACGCCCGAGACCGAATACGGCATGGCGTAATTCACGAGCACCAGCGAAGGCGCGAGCCGCTGCAGGCGGGGGTCGGTGTAGTGCGGGAATTCGGTCGAGCTCGGCTGCGCATCCTGCGTGGGTGCGGCCGGCGGTAACACCGTGCAGTCCCACAGCCCCTCCTCGTCGTTGCGCTTGCAGTAGCGTGCGGGGAACCAGCGCCGGTCCATGCGGAAGGAGCGCAGCTCGCTGCCGTTCGGCTCCTCGATGGTGAAGTAGC
>JASHUC010000036.1 GCA_030040235.1 Gammaproteobacteria bacterium
AACTCTTCACTTAAAGACTTTGAGCTTTAAGCGACTGAGCATCCAAAAGCCCAACGACTGCTGGACATCTGGCACTCGGTCTAGCCTCTCACGGCATCGACGCGAGTCCCCACACAAATTACCTGCCGAATTCTTAAAGAGCACCTCGGGCCGCCCAGGGCCGAGGAATGCGCGCGTCGCCGCGCGCCAACGTCAAAAGGGGGCGGAAGTATAGCCCCAGGGGCGCTTCCGTCAACCTATTGTCACAACGATTTCCCGGCGAGTTGCCGCATTGCGGCACAAGCTCGCGAGGGCCGCGCAGTATAGCCCGCGACGGCGCCTTGTCAACGCGGTAATTGCGGCGCGGACGGAGGAACCGCGGTCGGCCCGCCGGGCTCGGGCCTGCGCCGCAGTGCCCGGGGGCCTAGCCCCGTGTGCGCTCTCTCCAGGACTTCGCCCGCGCGCCGGGGTGAGACCGACATGGGGGGAGAATAGTCCCGATTTTTCCGTGACTTAGCGGTACCCCACCGCCGCGAGAGCGGGCTACTCGGCCGACGGCCGCGGCTCGAGCTTCAGCCTCGCGAACCGGCGCGATCCGACCTGGAAGACGTGATCTGCGCCTGCACCGAGGGTCAAGCCGCGCTCGGTCACACGCGTGCCGTCGATGCGCACCGCACCCTCCTCGATCTTCCGGTAGGCCTCCGAGGTGCTCGCGACGAGTCCCGCCTCCTTGAGGAGATTGGCGAGCCGCACGCCGCCAGGCTCGACGAGCACCGTCTTCGGCGGCAGATCGCTCGGGACGGAGCGCTCGCTGACGCGCGCCGTGAAACCCTTCTGCGCCTGCTCCGCGCAGGCCGCGCCATGGAAGCGCGCGACGAGCTCGTGGGCGAGCTCGAGCTTCACGTCGCGGGGATTACGTCCCTCGCTCACCTCGCGCCGCAGCCGCGCCAGCTCGCCGAGAGGCCGGAACGAGAGCAGCTCGAAGTAACGCCACATGATCTCGTCCGAGACCGACATGACCTTGCCGAACATCGCATCGGAGCTCTCCGTGATGCCAATGTAATTGCCGAGCGATTTCGACATCTTGTTCACCCCGTCCGTGCCTTCGAGCAACGGCATCGTCATGACGACCTGCGGCTCCTGGCCGTACGCCTCCTGCAGCTGCCGCCCGACCAGCAGGTTGAATCTCTGGTCGGTGCCGCCGAGCTCCACGTCGGCACGCAGCGCGACCGAGTCGTAGCCCTGCGCGAGCGGATACAGGAACTCGTGAATCGCGATCGGCTGGTTGGCCTTGAAGCGCTTCGAGAACTCCTCGCGCTCGAGCATGCGCGCGACGGTGTAGTGCGCGGCGACCTTGACGAAATCGAGCGCCGGCATCGCGGCGAGCCAGCGCGAGTTGAAATCCACTTTGGTGCGCTCGGGATCGAGAATTTTGAAGACCTGGCGCTCGTAGGTGCGTGCGTTCGCCTGGATCTCCTCCGTCGTGAGCGGCGGACGGGTGGCATTGCGGCCCGACGGGTCGCCGATCATCCCGGTGAAATCGCCGATCAGGAAGATCACCTCGTGCCCGAGCTGTTGGAACTGGCGCATCTTGTTGAGCAGCACCGTGTGTCCGAGATGCAGATCGGGCGCCGTCGGATCGAAGCCGGTCTTCACCTTGAGGGGCACCCCTCGCGAGAGCTTGCGCACCAGGTCTTTTTTCGTGAGCACATCCTGTGCGCCGCGCGTGAGCTCGGCGAGAGCTCCTGCGAGCGCCTCATCGAGCGGTTCGTCGTGTTCGGGGATGTGGGGTACGGTCATGTGCATGGAAGCCGCGGCTTCGCGGCCCCCACTTTAACGGGCCTGCGCACCTGGGTGCCAGGTCACATCCGCAACGGCGCGGGTTGACCCGCCGTTGCGCGCTCAAGTAGGTTGCTCCGATGTCTGCCTCGGGCCCCACGCTTTCGGTCCGCGCGCTCGTGCGCTCGCGCACGGCCTGGATCGCAACGGGCGGCTCGGCAGCCGTGCTCCTCGGGGCACTCGGTTGGATGTGGCAACTCCCGCGCGGCGCCCTCCACGGCCGCTCGGCCGCCGCCCCGGCGAACGCTCCTGTCCGAAGCCTCGCGCGCGCGGGGCAGGGTCCAGCCTCAGGGCCCGCGCCCGGCCCGGGTCATGACCTGGGCCCGGGATACGCTGCCGGCTCACGCGCTACGGCCGCACCCGGTGCTGCCGCCGCGGTCGATGCGCGGGCGACCGCGGCGCCTGCCGTGAGCGAGGTCCTCGTCGGCCGCAACGACACACTCGATCGGATCTTCCGCCGCCTGCAGCTGAGCCTCGCCGATCTGGCGGCGCTGCGCGCGCTGCCGGGAATCAAGTCGGATCTCGATCTGCTGAAGCCGGGCGAGAAGCTGACGCTGCGTCATGCGGGCGCGCAGGTGGTCGGCCTCACGCGCCGCTTGAGCCTCGAGCAGACGCTCGAGGTCACGCGCGGGGCTTCCGGCTTTGAGGCGCAGCTCATCAAGAATCCGCTCGAGACGCGCGAGCGCACGGTCTCCGGCACGATCGACAGCTCGCTCTTTGGGGCCATGACGCAGGCCGGCGCACACGATCAGACGACGATCGCGATGGCGAACATCTTCGCCTGGGAGATCGATTTCGTGAACGAGATCCAGCCCGGCGACTCGTTCACGGTGACGTACGAAGAGGTGTACGAGAAGGGCAAGTATCTGCAGGACGGCCCCATCCTCGCGGCCCGATTCATCAATCAGGGGCATGAGTATCTCGCGGTGCGCTATGTCGCCCCGGACGGGCGCGTGGGGTATTACACCCCCGACGGACGCAGTCTCCGCAAAGCATTTCTGCGGGCGCCGCTCGAGTTCACCCGCGTGAGCTCGCCGTTCAGCCTGCATCGCCGCCACCCGATTCTGAACCTCATCCGCGCACACAAGGGCGTGGATTACGCGGCCCCGATCGGCACGCCGGTGCGTGCCGCCGCGGACGGCCGGGTGCTCTTCGCCGGGCGCAGGGGTGGCTACGGCAACCTCGTCGAGCTCGATCACTCGGGCGGCATCACGACGGTGTACGGCCACCTCTCTCGCTTCGCCCGTGGACTGCACCTCGGGGAGCGCGTCGCGCAAGGCCAGGTGATCGCCTATGTCGGCATGACCGGTCTTGCAACGGGCCCGCACCTGCACTACGAGTACCGGGTGAACGGCGTCTTCAAGAACCCGCAGACCGTGAAGCTTCCGGACGTTGCCCCCATCGACGACAGCCTGCGCGCCGACTTCCTCGCGAAGACCGGGTCCCTGCTCGCCACGCTGTACCCGCCGGTCGGACCGTCCCTCGTTTCCCGCTGAGCGCCGGTGGCTCCCCGCGCACTGTCATGGGGATGTAACCTGCATCGGGACGATAATGCGGCACCAGGAGCCCCTCAAGACCCGCGAGCAAGCGCTGTGGACGTGCCCGATCTAAAGGCGCCCGATTACTACATCAATCGCGAGCTCTCGTTTCTCGGATTCAACGAGCGCGTGCTGGCGTTCGCGTTCGATCGCTCGGTACCGCTGCTCGAGCGCCTGAAGTTCCTCTGCATCTCCTCGAGCAATCTCGATGAGTTCTTCGAGATCCGGGTGGCCGGCCTCAAGCACCTCGAGGTGCTCGGCTCCGCCCAGCTCGCCCCCGATGCGATGACCATCCCCGAGCAGCTCGCCGCCATCCACGAGCGGGCGGCAAAGCACGTCGCCGAGCAGTACCGCTGCCTGCACGATGTGCTGCTGCCGGCCCTCAGCGATGCCGGCATCAGCCTGCTCGGCCCTTCCGAGTGGACGGCGGAGACCCAGCGCTGGCTCGAGCAGTATTTCGAGCTCGAGGTGGAGCCCGTGCTGAGTCCGCTCGGGCTCGACCCGGCGCGCCCGTTCCCGCGCATCCAGAACAAGAGTCTCAATTTCATCGTGCGCCTGAGCGGGAAGGACGCCTTCGGACGCAACAGCGAGCTTGCGATCGTGCAGGCTCCGCGCTCGCTTCCGCGCGTGGTTCCCGTGCCCCGGGAGGGGGGGCAACGCCCGTTCGTGCTCCTCACCTCGATCGTCCAGACTTTCGTGCCCAAGCTGTTTCCGGGCATCGCGGTGCTCGGCTGCTATCAGTTCCGCGTCACGCGCAACAGTGACCTGTTCGTGGACGAGGAGGAGATCGACGACCTGCGCCGCGCGCTCGAGGGCGAGCTCGCGCATCGCCGCTACGGCGAGGCGGTGCGCCTCGAGACCTCGCGCGACTGCCCGCTGGATGTCATCGCCTTCCTGCTGAAGCAGTTCTCCCTCGCCGACGTCGACCTCTATTTGATGCCCGGCCCGGTCAATCTCAACCGGCTCTCGGCCATCTACGATCTCGCCCAGCGGCCCGACCTCAAATACGCGGTGTTCACCCCCGGGCTGCCGAGGCGCCTGGCGGCCCCACCCGGCTCCGACATGTTTGCGGTGATTCGCCAGGACGATCTGCTGCTGCATCATCCCTATCAAGGCTTCGCGCCCGTCATGGACTTCGTGCGCCAGGCGGCCGCCGATCCTCAGGTGCTCGCGATCAAGCAGTCGCTGTACCGCACGGGCGCGGACTCCCCCGTGGTCGATGCGCTCGTCGCCGCCGCTCAGGCGGGCAAGGACGTGACCGTCGTCATCGAGCTGCGCGCCCGATTCGACGAGGAGGCGAACATCGAGCTGTCGAGCCGCCTGCAGGAGGCCGGAGCCCACGTCATGTACGGCGTCGTCGGCTTCAAGACACACGCCAAGCTCACGCTCATCGTGCGCCGCGAGTCCGACGGCATCCGCCGCTACTGTCACCTCGGCACCGGCAACTACCATCCGCAGACGGCGCGCGCCTACACCGATTACGGCCTGTTCACCTGCGACAAGCAGATCGGCGAGGACGTGCACGAGCTGTTCCTGCAGCTCACGAGCCTGACGCAGATCCCGCAGCTGCAGCGGCTGCTGCAGTCCCCCTTCGGCCTGCACAAAGCGATGCTCGAGAAGATCGATCGCGAGTCCGAGCACGCCCGCTCGGGCAAACCGGCCCGCATCGTCGCCAAGATGAACGCGCTGGTGGATCCCCAGGCGATCGAGGCGCTCTACCGCGCCTCGCGCGCCGGCGTGAAGGTGGATTTGATCGTGCGCGGCATCTGTGCGCTACGGCCGCAGCTGCCGGGCGTCTCCGACAACATCACGGTGCGCTCGATCGTCGGCCGCTTTCTCGAGCACTCGCGCGTGTTTTATTTCGAGAACGCGGGCGATCCGGAGCTCTACTGCGCGAGCGCGGACTGGATGGAGCGCAACTTTTTCCGTCGCGTCGAGGTCGCCTTCCCCATCAAGCGCCCCTCCCACCGCGAACGCATCCTCCACGACCTCGACGTCTATCTCTCCGACAACGTGCAGGCCTGGCAGCTCGATCACCAGGGCTTCTACACTCGCCTGACGCCCGGTGACCAAACCCCGGTCTGCGCCCAGGAGAGCCTGCTCGCGAGCTACGCTGCCGGATCGGGTTTCAGCCTCTAGCCGCGTTTGCTGAAGACCCTGAGGCGAAAGCCGTGCGGCTTCAAATGGTCGATCTCCTGCTGCAGATCGGCCCGCGTGAGCGGGTGATCGCGCAACCAGCGCCCCGGAAAAGTCATCTCGAGCGAGCGCGGCTTCGCCGCGAGCTCGATCGCCGGTAGCGCCGTCGAACTGCGGCCGCGGTGCAGGAGCACCGCGAGCCGCAGCAGCACGATCAAATGCAGTGCGCCGCGATCCCACGGCGGCACGAGCTCATCGAGGCCATCGAGGGCGAGCTTGCGCCGGTGGCCGCCGACCAGGCGAGCGAGCAGCCGCTGCTCCTCGCGCGGGAAACCCGGCATGTCGGCATTCTCGAGCAGGTAGGCGCCGTGACGGTGGTAGCCGCTGTGGGAGACGTCGAGGCCGATCTCGTGCAGGCGCGCGGCCCATTTGAGGGCGAGCGCGGCCAGCGGATCTTCGAGCCGCCACACTCCCGATGTCTGCTTCAGGAAATCGAGGACGGTCTTCTCGACCCGCTCGGCCTGCGCGAGGTCGACATGGTAGCGGCCCTGCATCGCCCGCACGGTGCGCTCGCGTGCATCCTCGTCCGTGAAGCGGCCCAGCATGTCGTATAGGAGTCCCTCGCGCATCGCACCCTCGGCGACCCGCATTTCTTCGATGCCGAGCACCTCGAGAATCTCAGCGAGAATGGCGACCCCTCCCGGAAAGACCGGCCCTCGCTCCTGCGTCACGCATGCGAGCGAGAGGTCGTTGAGCTGCCCGGCCTCACTCATGTAGGTGAGCAGCCGCTCGAGCCCCGCCGGGGTGATCGTGGTCACCTGCGGGTCGAGCTCGCGGATCGAATCGCCGATCACGCGCACCGTTCCGGAGCTTCCGACCGTGCGGTCCCAGCCGCGCCGGCGAAATGCGGCCTGCACCGGCTCGAGCTCGAGGCGCGCCGCAACCCGCGCGCGCGCGAGCCGCTTCGCGGAGAGCTTCCCGTCGCGGAAGAATCGCTCGCTCAAGGACACGCAGCCCATTTGCAGGCTTTCGAGCTCGAGTGGCGCGAGACCCTCCCCGATGATGAGCTCGGTGCTGCCGCCGCCGATATCGATCACCAGCCGCCGCCCCGGCTCGCTCGGCATCGTGTGAGCGACACCCAGATAGATGAGCCGCGCCTCCTCCATCCCGCCGATGATCTCGATCGGGTGGCCGAGCGCCTCGCGCGCACGCTCGAGAAAGGCCTGCTTGCGCCGCGCGAGGCGTAACGCGTTCGTGCCGACGACGCGTACGTTGTCGGCGTGCATCGCGCGCAGCCGCTGGCCGAAGCGCTCGAGGCAGGCGAGTGCGCGCGTCGCGGCGTCCTTGTCGATGCGCCCGTTCTCCGCAACGCCGGCGGCGAGCCGTACCATCTCGCGCAGCCGGTCGATGATCACGAGCTGGCCGTGCGAGTAGCGCGCAACGACCATGTGGAAGCTATTCGAGCCGAGGTCTACGGCCGCGAGGATGTCGGGGACCGGCTGGGCGGCCCCTGCGGGAGATGCGTTGGCGGGAAAACGGGCCGGAGCGACCGAGCTCACGCGCGCAGGGAATCAGGCGGCAAAGGAAGATCCGCAGCCGCAGGTCGTGGTCGCATTGGGGTTGCGGATCACGAACTGCGCTCCATCGAGCCCCTCGCGGTAGTCGATCTCGGCCCCGGTGAGGTACTGCACGCTCATCGGATCGACGAGCAGCTTCACACCCTGATTCTCGATGCAGGTGTCGCCCTCTTGCAGCGCCTCGTCGAACTCGAAGCCGTACTGAAGACCCGAGCAGCCGCCGCCCTGGACGAATACCCGCAGCATCAGCTTCGGGTTGCCTTCCCCGCGGATGAGATCGGCCACCTTCCTCGCGGCCGCATCCGTGAAGACGAGGGGCGCGGGGAACACGTCGGATTCTGTCACCGGGAGTGTTTTTGCATCCATGGCGCTAGTTTACCCCATTCCGCCTCAGGGTTCGGCGACCTCGGTCGCGGCGGTGGGAGCGGCCTCCCGGTCGCCCAGATGCACGAGTGTGCCGTGAATCTCGGCCCCGAGGGCAGCCTCGATGACCCCGTAGTACACATCGCCCTTCACCTTCGCACGGGGGCCGAGCACGAGCCGCTCGCTCGCGTGGATGTCACCTCTCACCGTGCCGTTCAGCAAGACATGCGCAGCCTCGACCGAGCCCTCGACGCAGCCTTCCTCGCTCACCGAAAGCATCGAGGCGCAGTCGCCGCCCGCGCGCACGCTGCCTGCGACGCTCCCGTCGAGGTGCAGCCCCCCTGCGAAATCCACATCGCCGCGCACACGTGCGCTCTTGCCGATCAGGATGCCGATCGTGGTCGTGGGTTTGGATCCGCGGCCGAACATGGGAAGTCTCCTCGATGGGGTAGCCGTTGAAGGGAAATCAATCTGAACTCAATTGCGGGGCTCGACGCTCCAGGGGAAGCTCTGGGTCGCAGGCGTATTACCCGAGTCGTGCGCGGGCTCGATCTGGACCGTGAGGCGCTGCGGTTGAAAGCCCGCTGGAATCGCGATGTCCTGCTGAAGGTTGCCGAAGTAACGGAAGCTGAACGGTTGCTGATGCACCTGGCCGCCCGTGAGGGCTGCGAAGTCGAGCGTCTGCGGCTTCCCGCCCGCCTGACCGTCGAGGCTCAACACGTACGTGCCGCTCATCTGCGCCTCCGGATGAGCGCTGCCGAGAACCACGATCCGCACGCGATACTGGCCCGCCGCATCGGCCGGCGTGATGTGCAGCTGCTCGATCCTGAGCCCGCTCGCGGCATCCGGCCCGCTGCCGATGCGTTGCGAGACCACGTCGCGATAGAAGGCGAGCTCCTGGCTCTGACGCGCCACCTGCGACTGCAGGTCACCGATCGTGTGCGCGAGCTCGGTACGCTCTTGGGAGCGTCCGACCCGCAAAGTGTCGAGCTCGGCGAGCTGTGTGCGCAGCTGCCGGTTGGCGCTCTCGAGCTTCTCGATTTGCACGCGCAGCACGGAGCGCTGCTCGGCGGCGGCAAGCCGGTCGTATCCGCCGTCGTAGCGCCCGAGCTCGTAGATGATGTACAGCGCGAGCGCGCCCGCGACGGCGCAGACCGAGAGGAGCACGAGGCTGCGGAGAGGGGCGACCCGGCGAACCACGAGATTCGCTGGAAACTTCGACGTGAAGTCCATGGTTCTTCCGCTATCCGGACGAGCTCACGCAGGCTCGCCGGCCTGCGGCCGCTCCGGGCTTGCGGATATTCGGGCGAGCCATTCGGGTGCCGCAGGCGCACCCTGCGGGAAGGCGGCCGGCGCGAGCTCCTTGAGGGCTTGGGCGTAGACCTGCTGTTTGAAATAAACGACTTCCCGGACCGGTTCCCAGTAGCCCGTCCAGCGCCAGTGGTCGAATTCCGGCTCCGGGCTCGCATCGAGCGCGAACCGGACATCGTCCCGCTTGGCCCGCAGCAGGAACCAGCGCTGCTTCTGACCGATGCACACGGGGTGGGTGTTGCGCCGGATGTAGCGCGCGGGCAGCCGATAGGTGAGCCAGCCTTCCGTGCGGCCGACCAGCGTCACGTCCTCACGCGTGAGTCCGATCTCCTCGTGCAGCTCGCGAAACAGTGCCTCCTCGAGCTCCTCGCCCGGACGCATGCCGCCCTGCGGAAACTGCCACCCGCCGCGGCCGCGAGCGCGGCGGCCGAGGAATACCTCCCCCGTGCCGCGCATCAGCACGATGCCGACGTTCGAACGGAACCCCTGGGAGTCGATGAGGTCGGTCATTCAGGCCCGAAAGTCTGCCATAAGCTCCGCGATGGGCGGTCTGTCTGCGTTACGCTAGCCTGCCGGAGCGGGGCCGTATGTGAGCAAATCGAAATCCTCGACATTGGCTGGCCCGGCGATGGCCGGCCCCCGCGCCCCGTGGGCCCGCGTGGGTCTGCTGGTCGTGATCGCCCTCACTGTTGGCGCCCTGTCGCTGTTCAACGGCAGCGCCGATCTCGGCGCCGGACATACGCTCAAGGCGCTGCTCGGCGGTGCGGACGTTGCCGCGCGCAGCATCGTGGTCGATCTGCGGCTGCCGCGGCTTCTCGCAGCCTTTGCCGTCGGAAGCCTGCTCGCGCTGGCCGGCGTGCTGCTCCAGGCGCTCTTTCGCAACTCCCTCGCAGACCCCTACGTGCTCGGAGTCTCGGGCGGGGCGGCTGTCGGAGCGATCGTTGCGATGTCGCTCGGGGCCGCGATGCTGCTCGTGCAGACGGCTGCCGTCGCCGGAGCATTCCTCGTGATGCTCGGGGTGTATCTCCTCGCCCGGGGCGGAAGCACCGGCCGGCTGCTCCTGGTCGGGGTGGCGGTGGCGAGCGCCTGCGGGGCGCTGGTGAGCGTGCTGGTCGCGAGCGCCGATCCGACTCGCGTGCGGGGCATGGTGTTCTGGCTCGCGGGAGATCTGGAATGGGCCACATCGCCGCTCGCGAGCGTGATCGCGGCGCTGGTATGCGTCGCCGCCGCCGTGCTGCTCGCGCGCCCGCTCAACGTGCTCGCCTCGGGTGAGCTTCGCGCGCGCAGCGTCGGGCTCGAGTGGGAACGGTGGCGGCTCGCGGTCTACGTCGCGGCCGCGATCATCACCGCATTCGCAGTGGTGGAGGCGGGGATGATCGGCTTCGTGGGCCTCATCACGCCGCACACGGTGCGGATCTTGTTTCGCACCAGCGACCATCGCGTGGTCGCCCCGCTCTCGGCGCTCCTCGGCGGAACGCTGCTCGCGGCCGCCGATCTCATCGCGCGCACCGCCGCGAGCCCGCGCCAGCTCCCCGTCGGTGCGGTGACGGCGCTCGTCGGAGCGCCGATGTTCATCGTGCTGCTGCGCTCGGCCACGCGCCGCGCCTGGCATTCCGGAATCAAGTGAAGGACTACGCCCGCCGCTCGGCCATGCTGCGCCGGTCCTCGAGATAGTCGAGCCCGCGCTTCATCAGCGCCACGAATCCGTCGTGATCCCTCGAGAGCACGGCGGCGCGGATCCGCTCGACCGCCTGCGCGAGCGCTTCGAGCGACTCCGCCCCGTAGTCGTTCAAGCTCTGGATCTCGTAATACAGCTCCGGGCTCTCTTGAGCGACGCGCCCCGCCACGTCGAGCTGCGCATCGAAGGTCGTGCTCGACAGTCGCGCGAGCCGCGGCGCGGCCTCGCCGCTCTCGGCGAGGGCGGTGAAGAAGGCGATGTTGAGGGCGTGCGAAAGTCCGAGCACGTAGGCGATCAGCCGATCGTGATCATCGAGACTCATCACGACCTGCTCGACCATGGTCGGCGCGAACAGCTCCCGCACCCGCTCGAGCGCCTCGGGCGAGCCGAGATCGACGAGCACCACGTGACGGCCCGAGAGCAGGTCCGTATCGGGGCCGAACATCGGATGAATCGAGGTGACCCGGCAGCCGTGGGATCTGAGGGCGAGAAGCCCGGCGCGCAGGGGCGATTTGAGCGAGCCCACATCGAAGATCACCCCCGGAGGACGGCGCAGCGCGAGCTCGCGCAGGATGTCGTCGGTGATCCCGAGCGGGGTCGCCAGCACGATGAAATCGTGGCGCAGGTCGCTCTTGCGCCAGTCGCCGATCCCCGTCGACCCCGGGGGCGCCCCGGAAGGATCGGCCACCTCGACCGTGAAGCCCTGCGAGGCCAGGAACTCGACGAACCAGCGTCCCATCTTGCCCGCACCGCCGATGACGAGCGTGCGGCGTCCCGAGCCGGCCCCGTGCGCGGCGACGCTCGCCTGCTCCTGGGTCGTGAGCGAGGAGCGGATCAGGAGGCGCATCAGCGTCTCCGCGAGCACCGGGGGCACCCCGAGCGAGTCGGCGGCATGACGCGCATCCATGATCACCTCGCGCTCGCGCTGGTAGTCGCGGGTCGGGTAGCCCGTGTCGCGCTTGACGCGCGCCACTTCGCGGCTCAGCGCCTGACGCTTCGCAACGAGCGCCAGCAGCTGGTGATCGATCTCATTGAGGTCGCGGCGCAGGTCCGCCAGGCTCTTCTCGTCGGGCTGCATCGGTTGGAGACTCGCGGGGCACGAACCGCTCTTTTAACATGACGCGGACAATTACGCCCGACACCGCAACCGCCGGATACTGCGACTCCCATGCTGACGCCTTCGGAACGCCTGAGCGACCCGCTGCCTGCAGAGCCGCTCGCGACGGCTGCGGAATGGCTCGCCGAGGCCTGGCGCCTGCACGCGCAGCCGAACCCCAATTCCATGACCCTCGCCACCAGCACGCCCCAAGGCCGGCCCTCGGCGCGCATGGTGCTCTGCAAGGAGATCGTCCCCCGTCCGGGTTATGTCGTGTTCTACACGAACTACCTCTCTCGCAAGGGACGCGAGCTCACCGAAAACCCGTGGGCGGCCGCCGTGCTGCACTTCGATGCGCTCCATTGCCAGGTGCGGATCGAGGGCCGGGTCGAGCACGCGAGCGAGGCCGACAGCGACGCCTACTTCGCCTCCCGGAGCGTCGCGAGCCGCCTGAGCGCCTGGGCAAGTGCCCAGAGCGAGCCCCTCGAGTCGCGGGAGCGGCTGCGGGCCGCCGTCGCCCAGGCCGCGCGCCGCTTTGGCGCCCCGGCCGATCCGGCGGGGACCGAGGCGCTCGTCCCCTCCGGGCTGCGGGTGCCGCGGCCTGCGCACTGGGGCGGATTTTGCCTGTGGGCACAGGCTGTCGAGCTCTGGGTCGAGGGCCAGGATCGCATCCACGATCGCGCCCGCTGGACGCGCGAGCTCACGCCGCGTGCGGATGGACACATCGAGGCCGGCGCTTGGACGGTGACCCGATTGCAGCCCTAGGGCTAGAGCGGGATCGCACCGTGCGCTGCCCGCTGGCGGCCCATTCCCTGACGATCGTCGCGGGAACACGCTTGCTCGTGCGCGATCTCACGGTCGAGGTCCAGCCGGGGGAATTCCTCGCCGTCCTCGGCCGCAACGGCTGCGGCAAGACGCTCACCCTGCACGCCCTCGCCGGACTCGGAACACCTGCAGCCGGCGACGTGTGCCTCAACGGCACGCGGCTTCAGGCGCTGCGGCGGCGGGCCGTCGCCCGCCAGCTCGGCCTTCTCATGCAGGACCGCGAGGAGGGCCTCCCGACGAGCGTGCTCGAATCGGTGCTCATCGGGCGCCATCCCCATCTCAAGACTCTGCAGTGGGAGAGCGCCGCGGATCACGAGATCGCCCGCAGCTGTCTCGAGCGGCTCGAGCTCGGGACGCTCGCCGAGCGAGTCCTGGAGACACTCTCCGGAGGCGAGCAGCGTCGCGTCGCCGTCGCTGCGCTCCTCGCACAGGATCCCGAGGTGCTGCTGCTCGATGAGCCGACGAATCACCTCGATCCGCATCATCAGATCGCGGTGCTCGAGCTGTTTCACGGGCTGACACGTGCCGGGCGCGCGGTCGTCGCGACGCTCCACGATCCGACGCTCGCGGCGCGCTTTGCAGACCGGGCGTTGCTGCTGTTCGGCGATGGCCGCTGGCGCTGCGGACCGGCCTCTCAGGTGCTCACCGCGGAGAGTCTCGGGGAGCTCTACCTCACCCCGATGGTCGAGCTCGAGGCGCACGGCAAGCGCGTGTTCGTGAGCGCCTGAGCGGCCGCGCCGGCGCTAGCGGCGGGCCGGTCTGATGAGCTGTGGCTCGTCGAATTCGAGGTGGTTCACGTGCGGGGCGACCGGATGGCACACCATCCGGGTCTGCGGATAGGGCTTGAGGAGCTCCTTCGCCCGGCCAACGCTTCCGGACAGCCACGCCTCATAGTCCTTGCGGTGAAGGATTGCGGGCATCTGTCCCGTGGTGCTCGAGATCTCACTCAGCAGCGGATTCGCATCGACCGTGACGAGCGCGCCGCTTTCGATCACCTCGCCCTCGTCGCTCTCCGCCCGCTGCCAGAGCGCAGCCACGCCGAACACCGGCCGGTTCACCAGACGGACGTAATAGGGCTGATGATGACCGGCAGGCGTGCGCTGCCAGAGATAAAAGCCCGCGAGCGGCACGATCCCGCGCCGGCCGTGGAGCCAGGCGGTGCGCAGCTCCGCGGCGCTCAGCAGGGCGCGACTCGCGACCACCCCGCAGAAGGTGAACTCGATCGCCCCGTGCGCCGAGCGTTGCGCAACACCCCACCGGATCATCACGCCTTCGGATTCGCGCTCGTGCATTCGGGCGATCGGAATGCTCTGCGAGATCGCCACGTTGTAGCGCACCGGGAACTGCCACCAGGGGTGCGCGACCGGGAGCTCGCCTTGCACCTCCTCCCGGCTCGGAATGACCAGTCGCAGCGCCATTCCCCAAAGCCTACGGGCGCTCACCCGCCGTGAAAACCTGTCCGCGCCGGGCGACAGCGATCGAGGTGCGGATGCCCTAAGATGGCGACGCCATGAAGCCGCTCGTCAAACTCCTCGCGGGCCTCGTCGCGTTTGCGGCGCTCGCGAGCGCGCAGGGCGCGACGCCCCTCAAGATCGTCATCTACGGGGGAACCGGCAACATCGGCCAGCGTATCGTTCGCGAAGCCTTGAGCCGTGGACATGCGGTGACCGTCATCGTCCGGCACCCCGCGGAGATGAGCGAGCGAGCCCCGCGGCTGCGCCTCATCGAGGGCAACGTGCTCGACTCTGCCCAAGTGGCTCGGGACATCGCCGGGGCCGACGTCATCGTCTGCGCCGTCTCCTTTCGCAAGCCGCGTCCGGACTTCGCCGCCTATCACCGCGCCGCCGAATCGCTCGTCGCCGCGATGCGGAGCCTCGGGCCACGCTCACCGCGATTGATCGTGGTGGGCGGGGCGGGAAGCCTGCGCAATGCGCAGGGTGTGCTGGTTCTCGATACGCTCCCGCCGGCGCGCCGCGGGGGCGAGATCCTCGCGCAGAAGGAAGTCCTCGACTACTACCGCACCGTGACCGACGTCCCCTGGACCTACTTCAGCCCAGCGCTCGTCATCCGGCCCGGTGCGCGCACCGGCAAATTCCGCCTCGGCGGCGATCAGTTGGTGACGAACGCCGCGGGGCAAAGCACGATCTCGATGGAAGACTATGCCGTCGCCGTGATCGACGAGGCCGAGAAGCCTGCCCACCTCCACGAGCGCTTCACCATCGGTTATTGAGATCTCGGCACCGCGTGCGCGTAGACCTCGATCTGCGCCACATCGGCCCACCCGCCCGGACCATGGCCACTCGCCGGCATCAGATCGGCAAAGCCGATCTCGTCGACCTTGGTGAGATCGAGCTTGCTGACGAGGTTCCCGAGCGTGACGACCCGATGGATATCGAGCTTGAGCCAGCGCAGGTCCGCGTAGGAGATCTCGCTCACGAGAAAGTCGCGCGTCGTGCCGGTGGCGATGTCCCCGACCCACCAGGTGCCGTCGGCGAGCTTCACGATCGGGCGCACCCGGTGGAAGCCGGACATCTTGGTGTTCATGCGGATGCGCGCCAGTCCGCTCAAGTCCGCAAAGTGACTCTTGTCGCGAAAAGCGACCGCGCACGGCGAGGTGCAGAGCCCCGTCCACACGTGAATGGGGACGTTCTCGTCGCCGGCAGCGCCAACGAGCACGATCTGGCCCGACGGAACGTACAACTTGAAATCCAGCTGCGGATTGGAGTTCGAGGCCGCCTCGAGGGGATGCTCGCCTCCCTGCTCGCTCTGCCGCCACTCCTCCTTGAAGAATAACCCCGGCCGCAGGATCGGCGGACGCTCCGCCCGCTCGACGGCCCGCGGGCCTTGCTGCGGCCCCTGCGCGCAGGCGAGCGTCGTCACCAGAGAAGTCAGAATGAGCGTGAGCACGCTTGAGGTTCGATGCAGCACAGGTCCCCCTTTCTCGGTTGAGTCAGCTGCGCATCATCCCTGCGCGGTCAGTTCCTCAACGAGGCGCGCACCTGCTCGTGGAGCGCCCCGTTGGTGGCGAGCACGCTGGTCGTCGCGAGACCGACCGGTGCTCCCTCGAGATCCGTGAACGTCCCACCCGCCTCGCGCACGATCACGGTGAGGGCGGCGATGTCGAGGATGTTCACATCCGACTCGATGACGATGTCGAGCGAGCCGCGCGCGAGCAGGTGGTAGTGAACGAAGTCACCGTAGCCGCGGATGCGGCTCACGCGCTCGACCAGCGCACCGAATCGCTCCCAGCGGCGGCCCGAGCGCGCGAGCGTTCTCAAATTTCCCGTCGAGACGATCGCCTGCTCGAGCTGCGAAATCCCGCTCACGTGGATCGCCTGGCCGTTCAGATACGCGCCCGCGCCCTCCTCGGCCCAGGCGAGCTCGCCGAAGGCCGGCGCACTCGAGACCCCGAGCACCAGGCGCCCGCGCTTGAGGAGCGCAATCTGCGTCGAGAAGAAAGGCGCGTCGCGGATGAAGGACTTGGTGCCATCGAGCGGGTCGACGAGCCACACCGCCTCGGCCTCGACCCGATGCGCTCCGCCCTCCTCGCCGTAGAAGCCGTGGTCCGGAAATCGCTGCGTGAGCACGCTGCGGATCGCCTCCTCCGCCTTGACATCCGCCTCGGTGACCGGCGAGCGATCGGCCTTGATCTCGATCCTGACGTTGCGCTGATACAGCGACCGGATGATGCGGCCGGCCGCCTCTGCGGCATCGAGTGCGGCGCGAAGCTCGGGGGAGTGGGTGGACACGCTTTCGAGCATAATACGTCGGTGGGCAATCGTCTGAGCAGGATCTACACACGCACCGGTGATGATGGCACGACCGGGCTCGGCGATGGGCAGCGGGTGGCGAAGGATGATGCGCGCGTGGAGGCCTACGGCACGGTCGATGAGCTCAATAGCGCCCTCGGCGTGCTGCTCGCCGCGGCCGATCTGCCCGCGCCGGTCCGCGGCTCTTTGATGCAGATTCAGCACGAGCTGTTCGATCTGGGCGGCGAGCTCTGCATACCGGGGCATCGCATCATCACCGCGGAGCACATCGCGCGCCTCGAGCGAGCGCTCGATGCGCTCAACGAGCAGCTGCCGCCCCTCAAGGAATTCATTCTCCCGAGCGGCGGACCCGCAACAGCCGCCTGCCACTTGGCGCGCGCCGTGAGCCGCCGCGCCGAGCGGCGCGTGTGGAGCCTCGCGCATCGCGAGACCGTGAACCCGGAGGCTGCGAAGTACCTCAACCGGCTATCGGACCTGCTGTTCGTGATGGCGCGGGTGCTGGTGCGTCACGAGCGTGGCGCCGAAGTGCTCTGGCGCCACGATCGCGGCAAGCCGGAAGCCGGCGCTTGACCGCGGGCGCGCTGCGCAGTCGGCCGCTCACCGTGGTGGGCGTGCTGCTCTCCATGTTCATGGGCGCCATGGAGGCGACGATCGTCGCCACGGCCATGCCGACCGTCGTCGAGAAGCTCGGCGGTATCGAGTACTACGGCTGGGTGGGAGCCGTGTACCTGCTCACCTCGACGGTCGCGATGCCGCTTTACGGCAAGGTCTCCGACCTCTACGGCCGCAAACCCATCATGCTGCTCGCCATGGCCATCTTCCTTGTGGGCTCGATGGCGAGCGGGCTCTCGAGAACGATGACGCAGCTCATCATGTTCCGCGCGCTTCAGGGGGCGGGCGCCGGGGGCATGCAACCGGTCGCGATCACCATCATCGGTGACATCTTCGAGCCCGTGGAGCGCGCGCGCATGCAGGGCATCTTCGGCGCGGTGTGGGGCGTCGCCGCCATGAGCGGGCCGCTGCTGGGCGGGCTCATCGTGGCGACGCTCTCGTGGCGCTGGGTGTTCTATATCAACGTTCCCTTTGGACTGCTCTCGGCGTTTCTGATCACGACCTTCTTCCACGAGCACCCGGTCACCCACCAGCACCGCCTGGATCTCGGCGGAGCCGCTCTGCTCACCGGCTCGATCGTCGCGCTGCTGCTCGGCGCGGGCCGCTTCGAGCCGGCCGTGACGCTCCCCGCCGCAGCACTGCTGCTTGCGGGCTTCATCGCGGTCGAGTCGCGCGTCACCGAGCCGGTGCTGTCGCTCACGCTGCTGCGCCGGCGCGTGATCGGCGTTGCGAGCGCAGCCGGTGCCGCCGTCGGCGCCGTGATGTCCTCGACCGTGATCTATCTGCCGCTTTACGTTCAGGCAGTGCTCGCGGGCTCACCCACGCAAGCGGGCGCGACCGTCTCGACCATGCTCATCGGGTGGCCGATCGCGAGCACCCTTTCCGGGCGGCTGCTCCCCTACACGGGCTATCGCCCGCTCGTGCGCACGGGCTTCAGCGTCGTGATGGTCATGGCGATCGCGCTCGCGCTGCTGTTGCGCGCGGGCGCACCGACGCTCGCGCTCTCGGTGACCATGTTCGCCATGGGCGCGGGCATGGGCACCGCCAACTCGGCGCTCATTATTGCAGTGCAGGAGAGTGCAACCTGGAGCGAGCGCGGGGTCGCGACGGCGAGCACGCTGTTCTTTCGCACCATTGGCGGGGCGGTCGCCGTCGGGGCACTCGGCGCCGTGCTGGCCGCGGCACTGGGACCGAATGTCCCCGCGCCGCTTCTCAATGCGCTGCTGGCACCCGATCACGCCGGCCTCGATCCGAAGGTCGCGCTGCACCTCGCGAGCTCCATGCGCGCGGGCCTCGAGCACGTGTTCGATCTGATCGCACTCACCTCGATCGTCGCGGTGGCCGCGGCGCTCGTGTTCCCCAAGGTGAGCCTCGCGCAGCGCGAGCCCTCGAGCTACGTCGTCAGCGAATAAGCCGGCGCAGCCGTTCCCACTCGAACGCCGGACCCGGATCGGTCTTGCGTTGGGGCGCAACGTCGCTGTGACCGGCGATGCGCTCCCGGCTCAAGGCGGGATACGCCTTGAGGAGCGCGAGGATCACCCGGGCGAGCTCCTCGTACTGCGCATCCGTGTAGGGCGTGGTATCCGTGCCCTCGAGCTCGATGCCGACCGAGAAATCGTTGCAGGCCGCCCGGCCTTGATAAGCAGAGGCGCCGGCGTGCCATGCGCGGGCGCTGAACGGCACGTACTGGACGATCTCGCCGGTGCGGCGAATGACGACGTGCGCCGACACCCGGCCGTTGGCGATCGTGCCGAAGTAAGGATGCGCACCGGCCGGCAGATCGCCGGTGAACAGCCGGTCGATCCACGGACCGCCGAAATCCCCCGGCGGCAGGCTGATCCCGTGCAGGACGATGAGATCGAAGGGGGGGCCGGGCGGGCGCTCATCGGCGTGCGGCGAGAAGACCTGCCGCACGCCGATGAGAAGATCCGTCGCCGGATCGACGTGAAGCGGTTTTGTTGCAGAATGCTCCCCCATACCGCGATAGCCTACCCGACCCGCGCGCCTCGCGCGCAGGCTCGAAGGAGAGACCTCATGCGCTCGAGCCCGGAGAACGCGCCGCTGGTGGCGCGCGATCTCGCCCACATCTGGCATCCCTGCACGCAGATGAAGGATCACGAGCAGTTGCCGCTCATCCCTATTCGCCGCGGTCGAGGCGTATGGCTCGAGGACTTCGCCGGGCACCGCTACCTCGATGCCGTGAGCTCCTGGTGGGTGAATCTTTTCGGCCACGCGAACCCGCGCATCGGCGCGGCGGTGCGCGCGCAGCTCGAAGAGCTCGAGCACGTGATTCTCGCGGGCTTCACGCACGAGCCCATCATCGAGCTCTCCGAGGCGCTCACCGCGATCGCTCCGCCGGGCTTGAGCCGCTGCTTCTATGCGGACAACGGCTCGGCGGCGGTCGAGGTCGCCGTGAAGATGAGCTTTCACTACTGGCGCAACGTCGGCCAGCCGCAGAAGCGCCGCTTCATCACTCTCTCGAACAGCTACCACGGCGAGACGCTCGGGGCGCTCGCGGTCGGCAACGTCGAGCTCTACAAGGCGATCTACAAGCCGCTCCTTATGGAGGTGATCACGGCGCCCTCACCCGATTGCTTCGAGCGCGAGCCGGGTGAATCGTGGGCCGCACATTCGCGGCGCAAGTTCGCGGCGATGGAGGCCACGCTCGAGCGGCACGCGCACGAGACCGCCGCGGTGATCGTCGAGCCGCTCGTGCAGTGCGCCGGCCACATGCGCATGTATGACCCGGTCTATCTCTCGCTGCTGCGCGAGGCGTGCGACCGGCACGAGGTGCATCTCATCGCCGATGAGATCGCCGTCGGCTTCGGGCGCACCGGTACGATGTTCGCGTGCGAGCAGGCCGCCATCCGCCCCGACCTGATGTGTCTCTCGAAGGGTCTCACGGGCGGTTATCTGCCGCTCTCGGTGGTCATGACGACCGAGCCGGTCTATCAGGCGTTCTACGACGAATACACGCGCCTCAACGCCTTCCTCCACTCCCACAGCTACACCGGCAACGCGCTCGCCTGCGCGGCCGCCCGCGCAACGCTCGGCATCTTCCGCGCGGACTGCGTCCTCGAGCGCAACCGCGAGCTTGCCGCCTACCTCGGCGCGCGCGCCGCGCCGCTCGCCGATCACCCGCACGTCTGCGAGGTTCGCCAGCGCGGCATGATCCTCGCGGTCGAGATGGTGCGCGACAAAGGGCGGCGCGATCCCTACCCTTGGCAGGAGCGGCGCGGACTTGCGGTATACCGCCACGGCCTCGAGCGCGGTGTGCTGCTGCGCCCGATCGGCAACGTGATCTACTTCATGCCGCCCTACGTCATCACGCCCCCGGAGATCGATCTGATGGTCGAGGTGGCGGCCGAGGGCATCGCGCAGGCCACATGCGACTGACTCGCGTGCATGTCGAGGAGCCGCTCGCACCCGACTCGCGCGTGGTGCTCGGGGGCGCACCTGCCAATCACATCCGGCGCGTGTTACGTCTCGCGCCGGGCGATGAGCTCACGGTCTTCGATGGACGCGGGGGCGAGTACCCGGCCCGCATCGAAGGAATACGCAAGGACACGGTGATCGTCGCCCTCGGATCACACGCTGCGGTCCAGCGCGAGTCCCCGCTCTCGATCACACTCGCGCAGGGCGTCTCGCGCGGTGAGCGCATGGACCTCGTCGTACAAAAGGCGACGGAGCTCGGTGTGCAGCGGCTCGTGCCCGTGCTCACCGAGCGCACCGTGGTGCGTCTCGATGCGGCGCAAGCCGATTCGAGGATGCGGCATTGGCGGGCGGTCGCGGTGGGCGCCTGCGAGCAATGTGGCCGCAACACCTTGCCGGAGATCGCCCCTGCGCTCGGGCTCGCGGAATTTCTGCGCTCCCTCGGCCCTCTCGAGCCGCGCGGCGTACGCCTCGTGCTCTCCCCGGGCGGGGAGCTGCGCATCCGCGACCTCGAGGCTGCGCATGCCTGGGTGTTGCTGATCGGCCCCGAAGGCGGGCTCTCCGAGCCGGAGCGGCGCGCCGCGGCCGAGGCGGGTTTTCGGGCGCTGAGCCTCGGCCCGCGCGTGCTGCGCACCGAGACGGCGGCGATCGCCGCACTCGCCGCGCTTCAAGAGCGGCTCGGGGACCTCTGAGGCCGTAGCCGGAAGGCGCGCCAGTGACCCCGGTGAAGGGTCACGCCGATCAGAATGCCGGCGGCCGCGAGACACACGATCACCGCGACGATCGATGCCTCGGGCCCGAACACCCCTCCGGTATAAAGCGTCGGACCTGTGAGTGGAAACGCGAGCAGCCCCTGCGATCGCCCGCCCGAGACCGCCGCCCCGAAGATCCCGCCTTCGGTGAAGTTCCAGGCGAAGTGCATCCCGATCGGGAGCCAGAGGCTCCGCACCATCGCAAACGCCGCCGCGAGCAGAATGCCCGCTTCGAGCGCAACGGCGGCCGTGCTCGTGAGCGTCGCTCCGCGGTTGAGGCCATGCAATCCACCGAACACCGCGGCCGACACGATCATGGCTGCAGTCGTGCCGAAGCGCTCATCGATCACCCGGAACAGCGCGGCGCGAAACACGATCTCCTCCTGCACGCCCGAGGCGACCGAGACGCCGAAGATGCCGAGGAGACCGGCGGTCGTCCCAAAGCCCGTGAGGTGCGCGATCCCGCAAGCCCACAGGATGGCGTACACCAGCGCAAAGAGCGCGGCACCGAACAGCATGCCCGGCAGGAGCAGCCGCAGGCTCCCCGCGCAGGCGGTCTCGGTGGCCGCGCGCCGCTCGAGCAAACGCACGGCACCGCCGTAGGCCGCGATCATGATGAGGGAGCCGGCGAGCTGCACCGCGAGCACCGCGCCGGCGCTCGCCGGCCCGGGCACCCGCTGCTTGAGGGTGAGCGCCGCGGTCTGCAGCAGGATGAGCAGCACGAGCGCCCCGACCGCGAGAATCGCGAGGCGCGCCGCCGTGTTGGCGCCGAGCCGTGCCGCGAGGGCGGGTCTGGCTTGCGCGTGCATCGCGGGCTGCCCGCCTCCGCGCCTAGGCCGCGCGCGTCTCGTCGGCGATCATCTCTTCCAGGCGCTCGATATCCGGCACGAGCGGCGTCTCGTTCACCATCCGCACCTGGCAGATGACGGGTGCGCGCTCCGGGAACACTCTGGAGTGATCCGGCCGCACCACATCGGAGCTCACCCGCACCAGCTGCGGGAACCCCTGCGAGACGAGCCCGAAATAGCCCGCCTCGACCCGCGTGCCGATGCAATGAAAGATGACGACGCGCGTGCGCCCGGATGCCGGCGGAATCGCCGCTCCGCAGGCTCCCTCGAAGGAGACGAGCGGCACCTGGCGTCCGTTCCACGACACCGTGCCGATGTACCAGGGCGGCGCGCCGGTCATCTCCGAGGGCGCCTGAAAGCCGACCACCTCCGCGACACAGGAGCGTGGAATGATGAGCCGCCCGTCCACCAGGGGAATGAGCAGGCTGTAGATCTCAGCGACACGTTCCGCCATTGGAACCCTTTACGGCGACCCCGCTCCGGCGACGGCGGCGCGTACGCCCCGGTGGCGCTCCACGAGCGGGGCGATCGCATCGAGGAGCTGGGCCTCCTGATACGGCTTGCCGAGGTAGTCATCCACGCCGAGCTCGATCGCCCGTGCGCGGTGCTTCTCGCCCGCGCGCGATGTGATCATGATGATCGGCACGTCCTTCAGGCGCGGATCGTTGCGCACGTGAGCGGCCACCTCGTAGCCGTCCATGCGCGGCATCTCGATGTCGAGCAGGATGATGTCGGGCACGTTCTCCTGGAGGATCGCGACCGCATCGAGGCCGTCGCGGGCCGTGAGTACGCGCATGCCGTTGCGCTCGAGCAGGCGCTGGGTCACACGCCGCACGGTGATCGAATCGTCGACCACCAGCGCGAAGGTGCGCCGATCGCCCTTCTCGCGCAGTGCCGGCTGCGCCTGCCAGCGCCCGCGCCACTCGCTGCGCACCAGCGCCCCGATATCGAGGATGATGACGATGCGGCCGTCCCCGAGGATGGTCGCGCCCGCGATGCCGCGGATCGAGGAGATCTGCGGTCCCACCGACTTCACGACGATCTCGCGGCTGCCGATCAGCTCATCGGCAATGAGTCCGGTCGAGTGCTCGCCGGCGCGCACCAGCACGACAGGCACCGTGACATCGCCTTCCGGCAACGCCGAGGGCTCGAGTCCGACGAACACCGCGAGTTGCTGGAAGCGATACTTCTGGCCGTTGTGCTCGAAGGTCGCGGCATCGCGCCCGAGGTGGGCCGAAAGCTCTCCCTTGGAGAGCCTGAGCACGCCCTCGATGGTCGGCAGC
>JASHUC010000387.1 GCA_030040235.1 Gammaproteobacteria bacterium
GACAACGCTCGTGCGAGGCTTTCTGCGCGCGCGAGGCGTGACAACCATTGTGCGCAGTCCGACCTTCACGCTCATCGAGTGCTACGAGCTTCCGGGGCTCGTGGTGGTGCACACCGACCTGTACCGCGTGCGCGAGCCATCGGAGCTCGAGACGCTCGGGCTGCGGGACTTCGCCCTCCCCGGGCACGTGTGGCTCATCGAGTGGCCCGAGCGGGGGATGGGTCAGCTGCCGGCCGCAGACCTCGCGATGGAATTGCGTGTGGAATCGGGCGGTCACTCGATCGAGGTGGCCGCGCGTACCCCCTGTGGAGCGAGGTGGCTGGCGCGCACGGTTGAACTTTTCCGTGCGAGCACGTAGATTAGGTCGCAAGACAAGGTACGAACTCGCTGATAAATAGAGTCTTTCCTTGTTGCACAGGGATCCGTTCATCGCCGCGGGGGAGGGGGCGTGTCGGGGGAGCTTGCCGTCACACAGCGACCATGGAGCGTCGCGCTCGTGCTCGCGCTGGCATGGGCCGGCTGCGGGGCCGCCTTCGCTGGTGCATCCGCGCACAACGCCGCAGCCGTCCGCGGACTTGCCCTCGAGACGTCGGCCCGGGGAGCGGCCCTCGGCGTGGAGCTCTCGCGAGTGACGGGCTACAAGCTCTTCACGCTCGATCATCCCCACCGCATCGTCATTGATCTGAAAGGCACCCGGCGCGCTCGCTCGGCACATCTGCCTCGCGCCGCCGGCATCGTCACGGCCGTGCGCGTGGGTGTGCGGCCGCACGATACGCTGCGCCTCGTCCTGCAGCTCCAATCGGCCGCACCGGCGCACGCACGCTGGGTGAGATCTGCTGCGGCCGGCGCGCCGCAACTCCTCATCGAGGTGGGCGTGCAGCCTGCCGTGGCTGCGCTTACCGCTGCGGTCGCAGCGCCGCTGCGCCCGCAGCCCGTCGAGGCCGTGCACGCCCAGCCCGTCGAGGCCGTGCGCATCGCACACGCGCCGCTCGACACGGACCGCGATGTGGTGATCGCCGTCGATCCCGGCCACGGGGGCCACGACTCCGGAGCGATCGGGTCCGGTGGCATCGAGGAGAAGAACGTCGTGCTCGCCATCGGGCTCGCGCTTGCGAACCGGATCGACGCCGAGCCGGGTATGCGCGCAGTGCTCACGCGCGATCGCGACGAGTTCCTGCCGCTCCAGGAGCGTTTTCTCCGGGCGCGCAATGCCAAGGCGGACCTGTTCGTCTCGGTGCATGCCGACTCGGTCAGAGACAGTCACGTATCCGGCTCCTCCGTATACGTGCTGTCCGAGCATGGTGCGACGGACGAAGCCGCGCGCTGGCTTGCCGATCGGGAGAATGCAGGCGCCCTCATGGGCGGTGTGTCGCTCGCCGACAAGGACAGCAGGCTCCAATCGGTGCTCGTCGATTTGTCGCAGTCGGCCGCCATCAGCGCGAGCATGACGGCCGCCCAGCGCGTCCTCGCCGCGCTCCGGCAAGTCGGCGAGGTGCGCAAGCCCCAGGTGCAGCAGGCAGGCTTTGTCGTGCTGAAGGCGCCCGACATGCCGTCCATGTTGATCGAGACGGCCTACATCTCCAATCCAAGCGACGAGCGACGGCTTCGCACACCGAGTGAGCAGCGCAAGCTCGCCGATGCAATCTTCGCAGGGTTGCTCGCTTATTTCGAGCAGCACCCCCCGGTCGGCACCCGCTTTGCGCGCGAGCAAGGCGGCGGCGCAGGCAGCGCCGTACTGGCCGGCACCGCGCTCGCCCCCTCGGTTCGCGTCGCTCACTGAGCGTTTGACCCGCGCACGCGGGCGGGCATACTCGTCCGCATGCCGATTCGTGTGCTTTCCTCCGAACTCATCGACCAGATCGCCGCCGGTGAGGTCATCGAGCGGCCGGCCTCGGTGGTCAAGGAGCTCGTCGAGAACAGCCTCGACGCCGGAGCTCGCCGCATCGAGATCGAGATCGAGCGCGGCGGCATCGGCCTCGTGCGGGTGCGAGACGATGGCAGCGGGATGCCGGCTGAGGAGCTGCCGCTTGCACTGGCTCGGCACGCGACGAGCAAGATCGGCTCGCTCGATGACCTGGAGGCGGTCACGACGCTCGGCTTTCGCGGCGAGGCGCTGCCCTCCATCGCGTCCGTCTCGCGCTTGCGCCTCGTCTCACGCACGCGCGGCGCCGAGCACGGCGTCGAGCTCTCTGCCGAGGGCGGAACGGTGATGCCGGCGCGGCCGGCGGCGCATCCGCTCGGCACGACGGTCGAGGTGCGCGACCTGTTCTTCAATGTCCCGGCACGGCGCAAATTCGTGCGCAGCGACGCGACGGAGATCGGCCAGATCGCGCGCCTGACCGAGCGGCTCGCGCTGTCACGCGCAGACGTTGCGTTTCGCTTGCGCCATGCCGAGCGCGTGCTGCTCGAGGCGCCAGCCGGACTCGAGGTGCCCTCACTCGCTGATCGGGTGCGCGCGGTGTGCGGCGAGGAATTCCTCGCCCGCTCCCTCGCCGTCGACCATGGCGCGGGACCGGTCTCGCTGAGCGGATGGATCGCACTGCCGACCGCATCCCGAGCGCAGGCCAACGAGCAGTTCTGGTTCGTCAACGGACGCAGCGTCCGCGACCGGCTGCTCATGAACGCAGCGCGACTTGCCTACCGCGACGTGCTCTACCACGGCCGCTTTCCGGCTTACGTGCTCTACCTCAGCCTCGATCCCCGCTGGGTCGATGTGAACGCGCATCCTTCGAAGCTCGAGGTGCGGTTTCGCGACGCGCGGCAGATCCACGATTTCGTCCTGCACGCGCTCGAGCGCGTCCTCGCGGCAACCAAGCCCCAGGTCGCCTCAGCGCCCGCTGCGGTTGCGGGCTACGTCGGGGAGCCGCAGGCTGCGCCATACCCGGCGGCGCATTCGCAGACCGCGCTGCATCTGCCGCCCGCGCTCGGTCCCGGGAGCGCACCGCTTCCGCAGATCGCGCCGCATCTCGAGAGCGCGTCGCAGCCGCAGGATGACCTCTCGAGGGAACCGTCCGGGTCTTCCTCCATGCCGCTCGGCACCGCCCTAGGGCAGCTCCACGGTGTGTACATCCTCGCCCAGAGTCGCGAGGGCCTGGTGCTCGTGGACATGCATGCCGCGCACGAGCGGGTGCTCTACGAAAGGCTCAAGGCGCAGCGCGCCGAGGTCGCCTCGCAGCACCTGCTCGAGCCGCTCATCGTCGATGTGAAGCCGCACGAGCTCGATGCGCTCTTCGAACGGCGCGCCGACTGGCAGCGGGCCGGGTTCGAAATCGATGCGCTCGGGCCCACGCGGGTCGCGGTGCGCCGCGTACCGGCGCTCGCCGCACACGCGGATATCGCTGCCATCGTCCGCTCGATGCTCGCGGATCTCGAGCTCGGGGTGAGCTCGCACCACCTCGACGATGCCGCCGACCGGTTTCTCGGCACGCTCGCGTGCCGGACGGCCATCCATGCCCACCGCCGCCTGACGCTGGCGGAGATGGACGCGCTGTTGCGTCAGATGGAGGCGACGGAGCGCACCAATCAGTGCAATCACGGGCGTCCGACCTGGACTCGCCTCACCCTTTCGCAGCTCGATCAGCTGTTCCTGCGCGGCAGATAAGCATGAAGGCCGGCGGCGGCTCGATGCCGGGGCTCGCAGCTCCAGCCTTCGTCCTCACCGGTCCCACCGGTGCCGGCAAAAGTCGCTTTGCGGA
>JASHUC010000388.1 GCA_030040235.1 Gammaproteobacteria bacterium
CTCGGCGCCGAGCACCACCGAAAAGCTGCCGAAGTAGAACCAAGTGAGAAGCACCATCACCCCGCCCAGCGCGCCGTAGGTGCGTCCGTAGCTGCCGAAATCCTCCACGTACAGCGTGAAGAGCACGCTCACGGCGAGCCACAGCGTCGCGGCGAGCACCGAGCCCCACGTCACCCACTTCCACCGCGCATCCTCGCGGCACGGCGCGTAGCGGTACACCACCGCGAGCGCACCGGCCGCAAAGGACCACAGCAGAATCCAGCGCACCACGAGCGCGAGTATCTTGGCGAAGGACCCCAAGGGCAGCGCCGCCAGCACGAGCGGTACCGCGATGCCGAGCGCGAGCAGCACGAGCAGGCCTGCGAACGCGCCGACCGTGAAGATGAGTGCCACGCCGATCAGCTTGAAATAGCCACGCTGCTCGTGCTGGTGGTAGGCGACGTTCATCGCCGTGGTGAGCGCAGCCATACCCTGAATCGAGCTCCAGACGGTGAGGCCCATGCTCACGGCTGCTCCGATCCCGAGCGCCGTGTGGGTGCGGCTCACAATGGTCTGCAACTGGTCCTGGATCAACCGGGCGGCATCGGTGGGTAGCACCGCGAAGAAGGACCCCATCTCCCTCCCGACGGCGGCGGGCGAGGCGAACAGGCCGTAGATCGAGAGCAACACCACGAGCGCGGGGAAGATCGCGAACATCGCGTTGAATGCGATTCCCGCCGAAACGAGCGGCAGGTTGTCCCGGCCGATCCGCCTCAGCACGCGCAGCAGCACCTCGCGCCAGCCCAAGCGCGGGATCTCCGCCGGCTCCGGTGCGGTGCGCCCACGATCTGCCTCTGCGCCGTTGGTCAAGCGAGCTCTCCGGTCCGGTCGAGCAATGCACATTCCCGCTGCACGCCACCTATACTTGCCGACGTGGTCCTCTCGATCGACCTGCGGCGCGAGATCGAAGAGCTGCCGCTCGGCCGGCAGCACCGGCTCATCGTGACGCTGCTCGCGCTCGCCACTCTTTTCGATGGCTACAACGTCTTCGTGCCCGCCTACGTTATCCCGTATGCGCTGCGGGCGTGGCAACTTTCCCCGAGCGAGGCGGGCCTGCTCGTTTCCTCGGGCCTGATCGGCTTCATGCTGGGCTCGCTTGCGAACGGCACGCTGGCCGATCGGATCGGCCGCAAGCCGGTGCTCGCCGGATCGCTGCTGGTCGCCGCGCTCGGCAATGTCCTGACGGCCGCCTGGGTCCACTCGTACGCGCAGTTCCTCATCGCGCGCCTCGCCACCGGGCTCGGACTCGGGATGATCCTTCCGGCGTCGGTCGCGCTCCTCAGCGAGGTGGCCCCGCGGCGCATCGCGAACGTGCTCCTCGGCTGGGTGATGGCGGGATGGTCCATCGGCGGTATGGCCGCTGCGCTCACGGCCATCGCGCTCGCGCCCGCCCACGGCTGGCAGTCCCTGTTCGTGGTGGGAGGCCTCGCGGCCCCGCTCGCCGTCCTCATCGGCGCGCTGCTGCCCGAGTCGCCACACTTCCTCGCCCTGCGCGGCAAGCAGGCCGAGGTGCGCGCCGTGCTCGGCCACCTGGCCCCGAGCAATGCCGAGCGGTATGCGCGCTGCGAGTTCACGAGCGTCGAGGAAGCGCGCCACCGCGGCTCCTTCATGCGCCTGCTCACGCCGCGCTTGCGAACCGGCACGCTCGTCGTATGGGCATGCTCCGGACTGTCGCTCTTCACGATCTTCGGGCTCTCGAGTTGGACTCCGCAAGTCATGCTCGAGCGCGGCGCGGCCGTTGCGCGCAGTTTCGGCTTCGGTGCGTGGTTGCAGTTCGCGGCGGTGCTCGGAGGCCTCGGCTGCGGGTGGCTCGCCGATCGCGCGGGCCGGGACCGCACGCTGACGGCAAGCTGGATGCTGGGAGCCGCAGCCCTCGCGGGGCTCGCGATCGTCACACCCCCGGCGGCGGACCTCGCGTTTCTGTCGGTCGCCGGCTTGTGCGTCATCGGCGCGCAACCCGTGCTCAACAATCGCACGGCGGCACTCTATGGGACCGAGATCCGCAGCACCGGGGTCGGCGCGCAACTCGGGGTGGGCCGGCTCGGGGGAATCCTCGGGCCCTATATCGGAGGGTGGCTGCAGCAGCTGTTTCCCGGCTCGACCGTGCTCTTCCTCACGATGGCGGGCGCGCTCGGCTCGTGCGTGCTTTGCCTGCGCTTCCTCGACCGCGCCGCGCTCGCCGTGCGTGCCCCGGCGGCCGAATGAGCGCACGGGCTCGAGTGATCCACGCCCTGGCAGGCCTGCTGCTGTTCGCCATGCCTCCGCATGGCGTGCGGGCGGCGGGTGAGGATCTCCAGCAGTACGTCTCGACCCCGGATTCGAGCTACTCCTGGCGCGAGGTGAGCGCCGGGCGAATCGGGTCCTCGGAATTCGTCGAGGCGATCCTCACGTCCCAGATCTGGCGCGGCATTGCGTGGAAGCATCAGCTCTTCATCATCAGGCCGATGAAGCTGGACATGCCTCACCGCCAGGCCTTTCTGTACATCGACGGGGGGAGCTGGCAGCCCGAGTACGAGCACGGGATCGGTTCGGACCTGCCGCCCAGCGCTGAGTTTTTCCTGCACCTCGCCGAGACGCTCCATGCCCCGGTCGCGGTGGTACGGCAGGTGCCGTTCGAACCCATGTTCGGGCGGCGCGAGGACGCGCTCGTCGCCTACACGTTCGGTCAGTTTTTGAAAACGGGAGAAGGAGACTGGCCGCTCCTGCTGCCGATGGTGAAAAGCGCCGCGCGCGCCATGGATGCCGTCCACGACATCGCCCTTTCCCACTGGGGCATTCCGATCGAGCGCTTCACGGTCGCCGGTGCCTCCAAGCGGGGCTGGACATCCTGGCTCCTGGCAGCCGTCGATCACCGGGTCGCGAGTGTTGCGCCGATGGTGATCGCGATGCTCGACCTGCCCGCGCAGATCGAGCTGCAGCGGCAGACATTCGGCGCGCTGTCGCCCCAGATTCGCGATTACCAGGCGATCACCAAGGCCCTCGACACGCCGCTCGGACACGATCTGGTCTCGCTCGTGGACCCCTGGAGCTACCGGGCCCTTCTCACGATGCCCAAGTTGATCCTGCTCGGCACCAACGATCCGTACTGGCCCGCCGATGCGCTCAAGATCTACTGGAGCGGACTGCCCGAGGAGAAACGCCTCCTGGACCTCCCCAATCAAACGCATGACCTTGGCGACATCGACCTGCTCACGGGAAGTCTGAGCGCCCTTTACCGCTACTCGGCCCGCAACCGGCCCATGCCCCAGCTCGTCTGGAATTTCGGGCGGGCCCCGGGAGAGCTGCAGCTCTCGGTGCGCAGCGACCGCAATCCGGTCCGGGTGCTCGCCTGGGCGGCAGCGAGCGCATCGCGCGACTTCCACGAGTCGACCTGGACGTCTCACGACTGTGAGAAGGCGAACGGGCAGTATGTTTGCACCGAGCCTCTCGCGCAGGACCATTACACCGGGCTCTACGCCGAGTTCTACTTCAAAGATCGCAACCAGCCGCCTTTTTCGTTCTCGACGATGGTGTGCGTGGCGAAGGCCGGGGAGAGCGGCATCCCGCCGTGCTGAGGGCGCGTTGCGCCGCCCGAGCTGCGCGCCCGGAGGGATTCGAACCCCCGACCCTCAGGTTCGAAGCCTGATGCTCTATCCAACTGAGCTACGGGCGCGGCCGCGCGATTCTAGCGACATCCGCCCTCGACCGATATCTCGCCGCGGCGCGCGGGCGCCGCCCAGAGCCGTCTTGATCCTTGCGGAGGTCAGTGGAATGTCGCGCATCCGCACCCCGAGCGCATCGGCAACCGCGTTCGCGACGGCTGCGGCGGTCGGCCCACGATCACCGGACGTAGAGCAGCGGGGTAGCCGGATCGTCGTCTACCCCCCACGGTACGCCCGTTCACCGTAAGCTCGATCATGGGGCCTCGTGAGGTACTATGGCACCTGGTCCGCGGCACGCCGGAACCCGGGAACGGGGCAAGCCGGCGGGCCGTCGGTCCTGACGGCGAAATCGAATAAGATACCCCTGAGGTTACCCCCGAGGAGAGCGTTTCCCATGAAGACCGTTGCGGCCATTTTGCTTCTTACCCTTCCGGCGTGTGGTCTCGCTTACGCCGATTGCAGCTATCCGGTAGCCCCCTCCAAGATCCCGGACGGCAACACGGCAACGATGCAGGAGATGGTTGCCGCGATGAACCAGCTGAAGTCATACAACGAGGAAGTCAAGGCGTACACCGACTGCCTGAAGCTCGAGCACGACACGGCCCTTGCCAAGGCCGATCCCAAGATGAGCAAGGCGGAGAAGGACAAGCTCGAGCAGGTGTACGTTCAGAAGAACGACGCCGCGGTGGACGCGGCAACCGCCGTCACCAGCCGCTTCAACGAGCAGGTCAAGATCTTCAAGGCGAAGACCAAGGGCTGAAGGCCGCCGGCATAGTGCGCCCATGTCTGCGGTAGAAACAGTCGTTCCCCTCGGTAAGCCGCGCCCGCGAGACTCACGCGAACGCCCGCTGCGCGACCTGCGCATCTCGGTGATGGACCGCTGCAATTTTCGCTGCCCGTACTGCATGCCGCGCGAGCAGTACCACGAGAGTTACCGGTTCTTGAAAAGCGTCGAGCGTCTTTCGTTCGAGGAGATCGTGCGGCTCGCGAGGCTTTTCGTCGGCCTCGGCGTGCGCAAGCTGCGCCTGACGGGCGGTGAGCCGCTCCTGCGCGCGAATCTTGCCGACCTGATCGGGGATTTGACGAGTATTCCGGGCGTCGAGGACGTGGCGCTCACCACGAACGGCTTTCTGCTCGCGAAACATGCGGCGGAGCTCAAGGCCGCCGGGCTGCACCGCATTACCGTGAGCCTCGACAGCCTCGACCCGCAAGTCTTCGCCAGGATGAACGGCGGCTTCGGGGGCGTCGAGGAGGTACTCGAAGGCATCCGCCAAGCGCGACAGGTCGGCCTCGCGCCAATCAAGGTCAATGCCGTTGTTCAGCGGGACGTGAACGACCACACGGTGCTCGACCTCATCGAGCACTTTCGCGCCACGGGTGTGATCGTCCGCTTCATCGAGTACATGGACGTCGGCAATCGAAACCACTGGCGACCCGAGCTGGTCGTCGCCTCCAAGGAGCTGCTCGGACGTATCGCCGAGCGCTGGCCCCTCGAGCCCTTGCGCCGCAACTACCGCGGCGAGGTTGCGGATCGGTACGCCTTTGCCGACGGGCAGGGCGAGATCGGCTTCATCTCCTCCGTCACCCAGCCCTTCTGCGGGGACTGCTCGCGCGCCCGACTCTCCTCGGACGGCGTGTTCTTCACCTGCCTGTTCGCAACGCAGGGGACGAGTCTGCGCGATGCGCTGCGCGCCGGAATGAGCGACGAGGAGCTCACCGGGCTGGTCCGCAGCATCTGGTCGCGCCGCTCCGATCGCTACAGTGAGCTGCGGGCGGACCTGCGGCGCTCCTCGGGCGAGCAGCGCAAGATCGAGATGTACTACATCGGTGGCTAGGTCGCCTCGCCTGACCCACCTCGACAGGCGAAATCGCCCGACGATGGTGGACGTAGGCGGCAAGGAAGTCAGCGCGCGTACCGCGACCGCCGAGGCGCGTGTACGTCTGCCGCGTAACATCGTGCTCGCCCTGCGCCGTAGCGGCCATCGCACCAAGAAGGGACCGGTCTTCGACACCGCGATCATCGCGGGAGTGCTCGCCGCCAAGCGCACGCACGAGCTCGTCCCTTTCTGCCATCCGCTGCCGCTCGAGAACTGCACGGTGCAGGTCGAGCCGGCGCCCGGGGGCCTGCGCATCCTCTGTACGGTCTCCGTACACCATCGCACGGGCGTCGAAATGGAGGCGCTCACGGGCGCCACGGTCGCCGCGCTCACCGTCTACGATATGTGCAAAGCGCTTTCCCACGACATCGAGATCGCGAGGGTTCGGCTGCTCGCCAAACGGGGCGGCAGACGCGATTTTGAGCGTGGTTCGACCCGGACGCACCGCCAGCCTTACAATCTTCGTTCATGAGCCTCTCTCATCCCTCACCCGCGCCCGTGCTCTACGGCCTGGTGCTCGCGGGCGGGCGCAGCAAGCGCATGCAGCGCGACAAGGCCGCCCTGCCCTACGACGGCCGCGCCCAGCTCGAGCGGGCCATGGAGCTCCTCGAGCCGCATGTCGCACGTACGTTCGTCTCGGTGCGCGAAGATCAGGTCGAAGATCCGGTGCGCGCGCGCTTCGCGCAGATCGTCGATAGGGGGCAGGTCAAAGGCCCTATCGCGGGCATCGTCGCTGCCCAGGCGCGGCATCCCGAGGTCGCATGGCTCGTGCTCGCCTGCGACCTGCCGTTCCTCGACGCCGCAACCCTCGAGCACCTCGTGCGCTCGCGCCGGCCCGACCACCCTGCGACGGCCTATCGATCGAGCCATGACGGGCTGCCCGAACCGCTGTGCGCGATCTACGAGCCCTCGAGCCGCGCTTCAATCGAGAGCTACATCGCAGCCGGGCGCGATTGCCCGCGCAAGTTCCTTTCGCAGTCGGATACCTCGCTCCTCGATCCTTTGAATGCTCGCGCGCTCGACAACATCAACACACCGGATGAGTATGGGATGGCCCTCGGCGAGCTCACGCCGCCGGCAGCCGGCCACGGGGGACATGCGAGCCACGCCCACGGGCCGAACCGCGCCCCCTCCGAGGCAAGCCCGATGCGCATCACCGTGCAGTATTACGCCTTGCTCAGGGAGCAGGCCGGTCGCAGCACTGAGACCGTGAGCACCGCTGCCCGTACGCCTCGCGAGCTCTACGCAGAGCTGCGCCGGCGCCATCCGTTCTCACTCGCGCCCGAGATGCTGCGGGTCGCCGTGAATGCCGAGTTTCGCGACTGGTCGCAGCCGCTCGTCGAAGGCGATGCGGTCGTCTTCATCCCCCCGGTGGCCGGCGGGTGAGATTCGATGAGACGTTTTTCCTTCACGCGTGAGCGAATCGATGCGGAGCGGGAGCGCAGCGCGCTGGGCGACCGCGCCTGCGGCGGATACGCGAGCTTCGAGGGCTGGGTGCGCGATCACAACGAGGGCCGGCGGGTCACACACCTCGAGTACGAGGCCTTCGAGCCCCTCGCGATCAAAGAGGGCGAGCGCATCCTCGCCGAGGGACTCGAGCGCTTCGGCGTCGAGCATGCGGCGTGCATTCACCGTAGCGGCGATCTGGCGATCGGCGACCTCGCCGTGTGGGTCGGCGTGAGCGCCCGTCATCGGGACGAGGCGTTCCGCGCATGCCGCTACATCATCGACGAGGTCAAGCATCGTCTTCCCATCTGGAAGAAGGAGCACTACGAGAACGGCGACTCGGGGTGGGTGAACTGCGAGCGCTGCGCGGCGGCGCCGCACGAGCAGCCGCACGAGCAGCCGCACGACCACGATCACGCGCACGATCACGCGCACGATCATGTGCATCCACCCGCTCCCGACTACTCCCGGCAGATGGCGCTCAAAGAGGTCGGTCCACGCGGGCAGGCGCGCTTGCGAGCGAGCCGGGTGCTGGTGGTTGGAGCCGGCGGCCTCGGGGTTCCCGTGCTCACGTATCTCGCGGGCGCGGGCATCGGTCGCCTGGGCATCGTCGATGCCGATCGGCTCGAGCCGTCGAATCTGCATCGCCAGACACTGTACGCGCTCGCGGACGTCGGCAAGCCGAAGGCCGCACTCGCTGCGGAGCGGCTGCGCGCACTCAATCCGGAGGTTCAGGTCGATGTGCATCCGGTGCGCCTCGATGCCTCGAATGGCGACGCACTCCTCGCCCCCTACGAGCTCGTGATCGACTGCACCGACAACTTCACCACGAAGTTCCTGCTCAACGATCTCGCCATGCGGCTCGGCAAGACCACCATTCTCTCGAGCGTCTATCAGCTCGAGGGACAGCTGCAGGTCGTGCGGCCGCGCGCTTCGGGCGCCTGTCTGCGATGCATCTGGCCGGAGGCGACTCGCGATGGCGTCGTCGGCAACTGTGCCGAGGCGGGTGTTCTCGGCCCGGTGCCGGGCATCTTCGGCTGCCTGCAGGCGCTCGAGGCGCTCAAGATCCTGCTCGATCTGCCCGGGCAGCTCGGCGACGAGCTCGCGGTGCTCGATCTCTCCTTGCTCACGGTGTCGCGAGTGCGGATGCAGCGCGCGCCGCCATGCCGTCAGGGCGCGTGCGCGCGGCTCAGCGCACCGGCCGCTCGGACCGAAGCCGGCTCCTGGGAGCTCGCTTTCGGCGATCTCGAGCAAGCGCTCGGGCAGGATTTCACCATCATCGATGTGCGCGAGGCCCGCGAGGTCGCCGCGAGGCCGGCCCCCGCCGAGCGGGTGCGCCACATCCCTCTGCATGCTCTTCTCGAGATGGCGCTGCTCGATCCGGCCGCGGAGGGATCGCTCGAGCGGGCGGAGAAGTACCTGCTCGTCTGCGCAACCGGCAAGCGCAGCCTCGCCGGAGCTCAGGAGCTGCGCGCCAGAGGTTTCGGGGCGGCATTCTCCCTGCGCGGCGGACTCGCCGCCCTCGAGCAAGTTCCGGCCTGAGGGCGCGCTAAGGCCTGACCTGTCCGTTGCCTCGCACGAGGTACTTGTAGCTCGTGAGCTGCTCGAGGCCGACCGGACCGCGGGCATGGAAGCGATCGGTGGAGATGCCGATCTCCGCGCCCATGCCGAATTCCCCGCCATCGGCAAATTGCGTGGACGCGTTGTGGAGCACGATTGCGCTATCGACGCGCTGCAGGAACCGCTCGGCCGTCGCGGCATTCTCCGTCACGATCGCTTCGGTGTGCGCCGAGCCGTAGCGGGCGATGTGGGCGATCGCCTCGTCCACCCCGTCCACCACCTTCGCCGCGATGATCGCATCGAGATACTCGGTGAACCAATCCTCCTCGCTCGCCGCCCGCACGCGGGCATCGACCCTCTGCACGGCCGGGTCGCCTCGCACCTCGCAGCCCGCGTCGAGCAGATCGAGCACGATGGGGGCAAGGTGAGTCTCGAGGCAGCCGCGGTCGATCAGCAGCGTCTCAGCCGCCCCACAGATTCCCGTGCGGCGCATCTTGGCGTTGAGCACGATCGCCCGCGCCATGCGCACGTCCGAGTTGCGGTCCACGTACACGTGGCAATTTCCCTCCAGGTGCCCGATGACGGGAACGCGCGCTTCCCGCTGAACGCGCGCGACGAGCTCCTTGCCGCCGCGCGGCACCAGCACGTCCAGGTACTCCGTCATCCCGGAGAGCATGTAGCCGACCGCGGCGCGGTCGGTCGTGGGGACGAGCTGAATGCTCTCGGGAGGCAGGTCCGCCGCCGCGAGCCCCTCGAGCAGCGCTGCGTGGATCGCCGCGTTCGAGCGCTCGCTCTCCGATCCGCCGCGCAGAATGACGGCATTGCCTGATTTGAGACACAGCGAGCCGGCGTCGGCCGTGACGTTGGGGCGGCTCTCGTAGATGATCCCGATCACCCCGAGCGGCACGCGCACGCGCTGAATGGCGAGGCCGTTCGGCCGGCTCCACTCCGCAGCCACCGCCCCCACCGGATCGGGCAGAGCCGCGATCTCCGTAAGGCCGCGCGCCATGGCTTCGATCCTCCGGCCATCGAGCCGCAGGCGATCGAGCAGCGGCGCGCTCGCGCGGTGTGCGCGCGCAGCTTCGACGTCGGCGGCATTCGCGCGCAGGAGCTCCGCGTTGCGGGTCCGCAGACTCTCGGCGGCGGCCTGGAGCGCCCGATTTTTCTGCGCGGTGCCGGCCACCGCGAGCGCTGCCGCGGCCCGGCATGCGGCCGCCCCCATCCTCGCCATGAGCGCGCCGATGTCGGGAACAGCCCGGGAGCTCACGAGGCCGCCTCTGCAGGCTGGGATGGCCTCGCGATGGGCTGCAGGATGACGAGGTCGTCGCGATGAATCATCTCGTCGCGCCCGCGGAAACCGAGGATGGCTTCGATCTCGGAGGATCGGCGTCCCATGATGCGCGCCGCATCGGTGTCCGAATAGGCGATGATGCCGCGCGCGAACTCCGCACCGTCCGGCCCGAGGACGCTCACGGTGTCGCCACGATCGAACCGTCCGATCGCGCGGACGACGCCGGCCGGCAGCAGGCTCTTGCCCTCCTTGAGTGCGTTGAGCGCGCCGGCATCGATGGCAATGGCTCCCGCTGGCCGCAACGTTCCTGCGATCCACTGCTTGCGCGCCGCAACGGGCGTCGCGTTCGGCACGAACCACGTGCAGCGTGCCCCGTCCTCGATGCGCCGGACGGGATGGCGGTATTGCCCTGCCGCAATGCACATGTGACACCCGGCCGAGACGGCGATCTTCGCCGCGAGCAGCTTTGTGGCCATGCCGCCCGAGCCCGTCTCGGAGGATGACCGGCCGGCCATGGCCTCGATCTCGGGGGTTACCCGCAACACCCGCTCGATGAACTCCGCGCCTGGATCGTGGTGCGGATCCGTCGTGTACAAGCCTTCGACGTCCGAGAGCAGCACGAGGCAATCAGCGCCCGTCATCTGTGCGACCCGCGCGGCGAGCCGGTCGTTGTCGCCGTAGCGGATCTCGGCGGTCGCGACGGTGTCGTTCTCGTTGATCACGGGCAAGGCGCCGAGCGCGAGCAGAGCTTCGAGCGTTGCGCGTGCATTGAGGAAACGCCGGCGGCGTTCGCTGTCCTCGAGCGTCAGCAGCACCTGCGCGACGGTTATTGCGCGCTCCTCGAGCAGCTCCTTGTAGGCGTGCGCCAGCCTGATCTGCCCGACGGCCGCGGCGGCCTGGCTTTCCTCCAGCC
>JASHUC010000389.1 GCA_030040235.1 Gammaproteobacteria bacterium
CTCCATGGCGAAGGCCACCTCGAGCGCGAAGTCGCCCCGGCGTTTTTTCAGCTGTACTTCGACCATCGGGAGCCTTGCCCTTCAGGCTTCCAGGCGCCGGCGTACGCGGCGCGCGAGGAGCTCCGAGCAGGCAAGCCCGATGAGACCGAGCGTGAAGGAGACCGCCGCGAGCCGTGCAGCCTCCGCATCCCCGTTCGGCGTCTGCAGCGCCGTGTAAAGCGCCAGGGGCAGCGTGCGCGTCACGCCGGGAATATTCGAGGCGAAAGTGATCACTGCGCCGAACTCGCCGAGCCCGGCGGAGAAGGCGGTCACGAGACCGGCGAGCACGCCCGGCATCATGAGAGGCAGTGTGACACTGAAGAACCGGTCGAGGGGCCCCGCTCCCAGGGTCCGCGCCGCATCCTCGAGCCCACGATCGACCGCCTCGAGCGAGATGCGCATGGCACGCACCATGATGGGGAAGGACATGACGGCCGTCGCGAGGGCCGCGCCATTCGTCGTGAAGGCGACTCGGGCGCCGAAACTCCTGAGCAGCCAGCCGCCCAGCGGCTCGTGGACGCCGAACAGGAGCAGCAGCAGATACCCGACGACGACCGGGGGCAGCACGAGCGGCAGGTGGACGAAGGCATCGAACAGCGTGCGCCCGGGAAAGGATCGGCGCGCGAGCAGCCAGGCAATCGCGATCGCCACCGGCAGGCTCATGAGGATGCTGCGCAGCGTGACGCTCAGGCTCAGCCGCAGAGCTTCCCACTCAGCGCCGCTCAGCCACATCGGCAGTTGACCTTCGGAGGGGGGCGATCGTGACGCAACGCACAGTACCTTCAGCTTGGGATAAGATAGCGTAAGTCGAGTTCGCACCATTCCAAGACAAGGGTGCTGCCAAGCGGGGGTGGACCGGGTGAGCCGTTCGAACGGGCCGCCCCGGCAAATCCGCCAAACGGGGGGCGGTTCGCCGCCCAGCACAACGCGCCGAAAGAAAAGACGATACGAGTGGACCGCCCGCGGCAGCCGGGCGGCTCGCCGAGCACACGGCGAAGGGCACGGCAGCTGCTGCGGACGCGCGCAGCGGATTCGCGGTGCACTTCAAGGAGCCCGACCCGGCGCATCCGCCAATTCCAATCCCGTGAGCGACGTCGATCGGAGCCATCTAAAATCGCTGGCGGGGCGGACGGCGGCGGAATAAATTCCCCAGGCGCGCCCTGCGCTGCGCACGTAGAGGCCAACAAGAGGGGCACATGAAAACGAAAGCTGCCGTCGCGTACAAGGCAGGCGAGCCGCTCGAAGTCGTGACACTCGACCTCGATGGGCCCAAGGCCGGTGAGGTGCTGATCGAGATCAAGGCGAGCGGCATCTGTCACACCGATGAGTTCACCCGTTCCGGCGCCGATCCGGAGGGTCTGTTTCCGGTCGTCTTCGGACACGAGGGCGCGGGCATCGTGGTGGAGGTGGGCCCGGGCGTGAGCTCCGTCAAGAAGGGCGATCACGTCATTCCGCTCTACACGCCCGAGTGCCGGCAGTGCAAATCCTGCCTTTCGCGCAAGACGAACCTCTGCACCGCCATCCGCGCCACGCAGGGCAAGGGCGTCATGCCCGATGGCACGAGCCGCTTCTCGCTCGATGGGCGCATGGTGCATCACTACATGGGGTGCTCGACGTTCTCGAACTACACCGTGCTGCCGGAGATCGCGGTCGCGAAGATTCGCGAGGACGCCCCGTTCGAGAAGGTCTGCTACATCGGCTGCGGGGTCACGACCGGGATCGGCGCCGTGATCAACACCGCGAAGGTCGAGCCGGGTGCGAACGTCGTGGTGTTCGGGCTCGGCGGCATCGGGCTCAACGTCATCCAGGGCGCGCGGATGGCCGGCGCGAACCGTATCATCGGCGTGGACATCAATCCGCGGCGCAAGGGGCTCGCCGAGAAGTTCGGCATGACTCACTTCGTCAATCCGAAGGAGGCCGGCGCAGACCTCGTGCAGCATCTGGTTGCGCTCACCGACGGTGGCGCCGACTACAGCTTCGAGTGCGTGGGCAACGTCGATCTGATGCGTCAGGCGCTCGAGTGCTGCCACCGCGGCTGGGGCGTATCGGTCATCATCGGCGTCGCGGGCGCGGGGCAGGAGATCAAAACCCGGCCGTTCCAGCTCGTCACCGGCCGCGTGTGGAAGGGCACCGCGTTCGGCGGAGCTCGCGGGCGCACGGACGTGCCGAAGATCGTCGACTGGTACATGGAGCGCAGGATCAACATCGACGATCTGATCACGCATGTGATGCCGCTCGCGAAGATCAACGACGCCTTCGATCTGATGCACCGAGGCGAGTCGATCCGCTCCGTCGTCACGTTCTGAGCCATCAGCAGTTCATTTCCGTCATCACTTTCTGAACAGAGAGGCAAACGTCATGGCTACCTCGATCCATCCGGCCGTCGATAAGGGCGTGAAGCGCGGAACTTCGAAGTTCGAGGGCGGTACGCTCACCTGCAAGTGCACTTCCTCTCCGGTCACGGTCAGCGTCAAGGGCGATGTGGCCTTCGATCACGTCTGCGGGTGCACCAAGTGCTGGAAGCCCGCGGGGGCGCTGTTCTCGCTGGTCGCGGTGGTTCCGCGCGACAAGCTGAGCGTCACCTCGAACCAGCAGAAGCTCAAGATCGTCGACCCGGGCGCGGTCATCCAGCGCTATGCCTGCAGCGGCTGCGGCACGCACCTCTACGGGCGCATCGAGAAGAAGGACCATCCGTTCTACGGCTTCGATTTCGTCCACCCCGAGCTGTTCAAGGAGCAGGGCTGGGCGGCACCTGAGTTCGCGGCGTTCGTCTCCTCCATCATCGAGTCCGGTTTTACGCCCGGAAAGATGGGCGAGGTGCGCGAGCGCCTGGAGGAGCTGGGGCTCGAGCCGTACGACTGCCTCTCGCCTGCGCTGATGGATGCGATCGCGACACACACCGCGAAGCAGAAGGGCGTGCTCAGCGCCTGAAGTCGTGCTCGAGCAGCTCGCCGATACTCTCGACCGTGAGATCGGCGGGCGGGAAGGAGGCCATCGTGACCGCGTCGTGCGCGTAGTGGCCCTGGCGCGGTAGCACGGTTGTGACTCGCTCTCCCCAGGCCGACTTCACGGCGTGGAGAATGCGGATCTTGTCGTCGATCATGACGTAGTGCCGGGCGGGGTGGCGCGACTCGACGGCCCCGAGCATCTGCTCCTTGTGAACGTAGATCAGCACGCGGCCGTCCACTGCCTCCCATAGTCCCAAGCGCTCGATCTTCCGCGGCTGGAATACGACGTCACCGTCCGAGAGAATGACGGTCGTCCCCTGCGCGCCGAGGTGCGCAAGCACCTCGAGGGCGCTCGGGTACAGGCGGTTGACAAAGGGGTAATCCACGAGGAAGGAGGACATCGAAAGCAGCCGCGGGTCATCGATGTGCTCGAGGCGATACTGCTGAAGCGCACCCAGATAGTCGACGTAGCCGAGCTGGGTACGCACCTGCTCGAGGATCTGCGAGTAGCGCTCGCGGCTCTGCGCCCCATACTCGCGCTCGAGGTGACTCATCAGATCGTGGATGAGCCGGTCGTTGTCGAGCAGCGTGTTGTCGACATCGACGAGAAATACGAGCTCCCGCCCGTCGTGCTTGCCCACGTCAGCGCCTCCTCGAGGTGCCGGGAACTATACCGCAGGTGAGACGGTTCCTACATGCAAGGCCGGAGCAGACCGATGACTGCGCCAGTCTGTCCTCTAGCTGC
>JASHUC010000390.1 GCA_030040235.1 Gammaproteobacteria bacterium
CGGTCCTGACGGTCACCTACCCTTTCTGCAAGCGCTACTTCGCCTTGCCGCAGCTGTATCTCGGGATCTCATTCGGCGGGTGGGGCGTGCCCATGGCCTTCTCGGCACAGCTGCACACGCTGCCGCGCATCGCGTGGATGCTGTTCATCGCAGCGGTCATCTGGGCGGTCGTCTACGACACGATCTATGCGATGGTCGATCGCGAGGACGACCTCAAGCTCGGCCTCCGATCAACGGCGATCCTGTTCGCCGACATGGACAGGGCGATGATCGGCATCCTGCAGGCGCTGATGCTGTTCGCGCTGGTCCTCGCCGGGCGGGACATGCACTTCGGGCGCTGGTACTACGCCGGGCTCCTCGCCGCGGGGCTGCTCTTCGCCTACCAGCAATGGCTCATCCGCGAGCGCGAGCCCGCCGCCTGCTTCCGCGCCTTCCTGAACAACAACTACGTCGGGATGGTGATCTTCATCGGGCTTGCGCTGCAGTACCTGTACAGGGGGCGCTGAGCCTCCCCGGAGCGCCGCTGCGTCTCATGCCGGCAACGCCTCCGACGGCACCCAGAAGCCGTGGATCTGGCCGTGCACGCGGTACGGCATCTTCACCGTCGCGATCGGTCCAGCCTCCAGGCTCTTCGTATCGACCAGGATGAGGTCGGAACGTCCGCTCTCGAGCTGGCGTGAGGCGACGCCGATCAGATAGCCGTCCCCTTCCGCAGCGCCCCTGTGGCGCGGAACGAAGCACATCTCCGCGAGGCTCGTGCCCCGTCCGGGGCTGTAGAAGCGCGCCGTTCGTGTCTGCTGGTCGAACATCGCCCAGCGGCTGCCCGCTGCACGATCGCTCGAGAGCAGAAAGCCGTACCGGTACGGCACGGTATGGTAGCGGTCGTCCTGTCTCGACAGGGCCCCCGCAACTCCGGGATAGAGATTCTCGATACCGTAGGTCTTCTGCCGCCGGTTCGATAGATCCACCGTGAAGCGCATGACGCGACCCGTGGCCTTCACCGGATCCCACTTCTCGTGCAGCTGCGGGAAGAAGGGGAACTGGTTGGAGTCGCCTCCATCCATGTCCCAGTAGATCTTCTCACCGTCGTTCCAGGCCCCCATGGTGTGCGTGCACATATAACCCGGGCCCTTGAACCAGCGGATATCGCGCCCATCGCCTCCGCGGTGCATGACCCCGAGCCACGTGGGCAGCGTCGAGTCCCACGCGAAGTGCGGCCCGGCATCCCGCAGCAGCGTCATGTTGGTGGCGAGCGGACAGACGTAGAACAGGACGTGCTTCTGCGTGACGCCGAAGTCATGAATCATCCCGACGTAGGGCACCTTGATCCACGCGGACCAGTTCACCTGCCCCGCCCGATCGGCCGAGAACACGAACACGTCGTTGCTCGCGAGTCCCTTGGCCTCGTAGCCGAAGGCGATGAGCTCGCCCGTCTCGGGATCGACCTTGGGATGCGCCGTGAACGTCTGGCCCTTGAGTCCCCCGCCGAAGGTGTAGTAGTCGTCCACGGTCTCGAGCGTCAGCGGGTTCATCACGACGGGCGGGCTGTCCTCCTTCATCGCGAGGAGTTTGCCGTGGTGGAAAAAGATCTGAGTGTTCGCCGTGCCGCGCGACAGACCCTTCACGCTCGGATCGTCCGTGAAGGGGTTGCGATACATCCCGAAGAGCGAGCGGCGCGCCGCGTGCTGCGCTTTGAAGCGCTGCGTGCGCGCGTAGCGGCTGCGGAAATCGACATGGCCGTTCTTGATGCGGAACATGCTCAAGTGCCCCTCGCCGTCGAACGGAATGTCGTGCGTGTATTGCGGGGGCTTCGGGTACTGCGGATCGGGACCCACCCGGAAGAAGATGCCGTCGAGATCGGCCGGCAGATCCCCCTCCACCTCGCAGTCGTAGAGATCGTTCTCGGAGCGGTGAACTCCGCCGAACTCCGAGCCGCCGCCGCCGAAGTCGGTGAATCCGCGCTCACGCGGAAACTCGACGCCGGCCCGCGCCTCGGGAATCGCCCCCGCCCCGCCGAGGAGCGCCCCGGCACCCGCCGAGGCGACGGCGCCCATGAACCGCCGCCGATCGAGCGGCACACCGGCGTGATTGCGGGCAGTGACATCGGGTGGGTTCGTGAGATCTGATTTGCGCTTCATGGACGGTCCCCTTCTTTCCCGGCGCTGAATCCGGACTGACCCGGTTGCCTATGCTAACGCCACGCGACCCGCAGCGCTCATGTCCAAATCTTGACCAGATGTCTACTCTGCGAGCCGGCGGAGGTTGACACCGGTTGCGCCATGGCGGAGTCTGCGCGGCGCGTTCTCATCGTGGAAATCCCGCATGTCTGCACTGCCTGCCATTGGACACTCGAGCGAGGACCTCGCTCCGGTACGCCGCGATTGGTCGCTCGCCGAGGTCGAGGCGCTGCTCGCCTTGCCTCTCCTGGACCTGCTCTTCGAGGCGCAGCGCGTCCACCGGGCATACCAGGAGCCCAACCGGGTGCAGATGAGCACGCTGCTCTCGATCAAGACCGGCGCCTGCCCCGAGGACTGCGCCTACTGCCCGCAGAGCGTGCGCTACGAGACGGGGATCGGCCGCGAGGCGCTCATGGAGCTCGACGCGGTGCGCGACTGCGCGCGCCGTGCCAAAGCGGCAGGCGCCACGCGCTTCTGCATGGGCGCGGCGTACCGCTCCCCCAAGCCGCGGGACCTCGAGGCGATCTGCGCCATGGTCCGCGAGGTGCACGCGCTCGGACTCGAGAGCTGCGCAACCCTCGGGATGCTCACGTCCGCGCAGGCTTGCGAGCTCAGGGAGGCAGGCCTCGATTACTACAACCACAACCTCGACACCTCCGAGGAGTTCTACGGCGAGATCATCACCACACGCACCTATCGCGACCGGCTCGACACGCTCGAGGCGGTGCGCCACGCGGGCCTCAAGGTTTGCTGTGGCGGCATCATCGGCCTGGGCGAGTCGGCGCAGGATCGGGCGAAGCTGCTCTGGAGGCTCGCGACCTTGACGGAACATCCCGAGAGCGTACCCATCAATGAGCTGGTGCAAGTTCCGGGCACGCCGCTCAACGGTACCCCGGCGGTCGATCCGTTCGAGTTCGTGCGTGTGATCGCGGTGGCCCGGATCCTGATGCCGCGCTCGCACGTGCGGCTCTCCGCCGGGCGCACGCAGATGAGCGATGAGATGCAGGCGCTGTGCTTCCTCGCGGGGGCCAACTCGATCTTCTACGGCGAGAAGCTGCTCACGACGGGCAACCCGGATGTGGAGCACGACCGCAGGCTCCTCGAACGGCTGGGCTTGAGACCCGAAGCGCCGCCCGAGCGTGCATGAAACCGCACCCGGGCGCCGTTGAGCCGCTGCTCGCGCAGATCGAGCGCCAGAACCTCACGCGCGTGCGGCGAACCATCGAGGGCTTCGGCGCGGCCGGCGGCGCCGAGGTCGTAGTCGAGGGTCGCAGGCTGGTCAATTTCTGCGGCAACGACTATCTCGGGCTTTGCCGTCATCCCGAGGTCGTCGCCGCGCTGCGCGAGGGCGCCGCAAGCTCGGGAGCCGGCAGCGGTGCATCCCACCTCGTGACCGGACACGGGCGCGAGCACGCGCGCCTCGAGGAGGACCTGGCGCAGTTCGTCGGCCGCGAGCGCGCGCTGCTGCTGTCAACCGGCTACATGGCCAACCTTGCGGTCGTCACGACGCTCGCCGGCCGGGGAGACTTGTTGCTTCTCGATCGGTTGAGCCATGCCTCGCTGATCGATGCCGGTCTGCTCTCACGGGCACGCTTGCGGCGCTATCCGCACCTCGATGCGGCTGCCGCCGCTCACATGCTCGCCGAGAGCGGCCCGGAGCGCGCTGTGGATCGTGTGGGGCTGGTTGCAACCGACGGTGTCTTCAGTATGGACGGCGACATCGCCCCCCTCGGCGAGCTCGCGCGTGCGGCGGCACGGCACGGTGCGTGGCTGCTCGTGGATGATGCGCACGGGCTGGGGGTGCTCGGAGCGACCGGCCGGGGAACGCTCGAGCACCTCGGGCTCGAGACGAGCGCGGTACCGCTGCTGGTCGGGACGCTTGGCAAGGCGTTCGGCACCTTCGGCGCCTTCGT
>JASHUC010000391.1 GCA_030040235.1 Gammaproteobacteria bacterium
CTCGGCGCGGCGCGCGATCCGGGAGTGCGCGCCAAGATCGCAGTCCGCAGCAACGATCCACGCATCGATCCGGTGGGCGCCTGCGTCGGCATGCGCGGCTCGCGCGTGCAGGCAGTTTCCAACGAGATCGCCGGCGAGCGCGTGGACATCATTCCTTACGACGAGAACCCGGCGCAATTCGTGATCAATGCGATGTCGCCCGCGGAGGTGATGTCGATCGTCGTGGATGAGGATTCCCACAGCATCGATATCGCGGTCGCCGAGGAGAAGCTCTCGCAGGCCATCGGCCGCGGCGGCCAGAACATCCGCCTGGCGAGTCAGCTCACCGGCTGGGAGCTCAACGTCATGACGGAGTCGGACGCGGAGGCGAAGAGCGAGACCGAGGCGCGCGAGCTCGTGCAGACCTTCATGAAGCAGCTCGACGTGGACGAGGATGTGGCCACCATCCTGGTTCAGGAGGGTTTCTCGACGGTCGAGGAAGTGGCGTACGTGCCGCAGGCCGAGCTCATGGCGATCGAGGAATTCGACGAGGAAATGGTCAAGGAGCTGCGCAACCGCGCGCGCGATGTGCTGCTCACGCAGGCGATCGCGAGCGAGGAGACCCTCGACCAATCGATGCCTGCCGACGACCTGCTGCTGCTCGAGGGCATGAGCCCGGACCTTGCGCTCGCGCTCGCGCGCCGCGGCGTGCGCACCCGCGAGGATCTGGCGGAGCAGTCCATCGACGATCTGTCCGACATCGAGGGCCTCGCCCAGGACGAGGCCGGCAGGCTCATCATGAAGGCGCGCGCTCACTGGTTCGAGGCCGGCCACTAGTATGAAGCTCGGGATCGGACATCCTGCCGCGCTCAACATCTTTGGATGGTGCACTTCATGGCCGATGTAACCGTTTCACAATTCGCCGAGGTGCTGAAGGTCCCCGTGGATCGGCTGCTCGTGCAGCTCGATCAGGCCGGCATCAAAGTCGCAGGGCCCGAGGATCGAATCAGCGACGAAGCGAAGCTCGAGCTGCTCACGCATCTGCGGCGCAGCCACGGCAGCGAAAGTGACGGGGGCGCTCCGCGGCGCATCACGCTCAAGCGCAAGACGCAGAGCGAGCTGAAGCTCGCAAGCGCTCAGGGCAGGGCACGCACCGTCAACGTCGAGGTGCGCAGCACCCGGCGGTACATCAAGCGCGACGTGCTGCAGGAGCAGGCACGGCTGCACCAGGAGGATCTCGAGCAGAAGCGCCGCGAGGCCGAGGAGGCTGCGCGACTCGAGAACGAGAGGCTCGAGGCCGAGCGCCGCGAGCGCGAGCGCATCGAGGCCGAGAACCGGCGCCGCATCGAGGAGGAGCAAAGCCGCAAGCGCGCCCAGGAGGATGCACGGCGCGTTGCCGAGCAGCAGGCGCGCGAGGATGCCGAACGGCGCGAGCGTGAGCAGCAGCGGCGCACCGCGGGTGAGCAGCAGGTGCGCGCGCGCCCGGCGGCGGCGACGGAGGAGGTCGCACCCGAGGAGGCGGGGCAGACGACGCGCTACGGGCGCGAGGAGCTGCACGTTGCGACCGATGTGAGCTCGCGCTTCAAGAAGAAGAAGCGCGCCAAGAGCCGGCCCGTGCCGGTGAGCGGCGATGCGCGGCACGCGTTCGAGATGCCGACCATGCCCGTCAAGCGCGACGTGGCGATCGGCGAGACGATCACGGTCGCGGAGCTTGCGCAGAAGATGGCCATCAAGGCGACCGAGGTCATCAAGGTGCTGATGAACATGGGCGTCATGGCGACCATGAATCAGCCGATCGATCAGGACACGGCAGTCCTCGTCGTCGAGGAGCTCGGCCACACCGCCAAGTTGCAGCGGGCCGATCAGATCGAGGCGGACTTGCAGGGCGTGGAGGTCGAGGACGCCGCGCTCGAGCCGCGCCCCCCCGTCGTGACGGTCATGGGCCACGTCGATCACGGCAAGACCTCGCTCCTCGATTACATCCGCCGCGCCAAGGTCGCGGCCGGCGAGGCCGGAGGCATCACCCAGCACATCGGTGCCTACCAGGTCGCGACGCCGAAGAGCACGATCACCTTTCTCGACACGCCGGGCCACGCCGCATTCACGGCGATGCGTGCGCGCGGCGCGAAGGTCACCGACGTGGTGGTGCTGGTCGTTGCGGCCGATGACGGGGTGATGCCGCAGACGGTCGAAGCCATCCAGCACGCGCGCGCCGCCGGCGTGCCGATCGTCGTCGCCGTCAACAAGATCGACAAGAGCGATGCCGATCCCGACCGGGTGCGCACCGAGCTCTCCAAGCAGGAGGTGATCCCGGAGGAGTGGGGCGGCCAGAACATCTTCGTCAACGTTTCGGCGCGCAGCGGCGCGGGCGTCGATCAGCTGCTCGAGGCGATCCTGCTGCAGTCCGAGGTGCTCGAGCTGCGCGCGCCCGAGAGCGGGCTCGCGGGCGGGGTGGTGATCGAGTCGAGCATCGAGAAGGGCCGGGGCGCGGTCGCCACGGTGCTCGTGAAGAAGGGCACTCTGCACATGGGCGACCCGATTCTCGCCGGCGCCGAGTTCGGGCGCGTGCGCGCGATGTTCGACGAGAACGGCGCGGCCGTCGAGCAGGCACTGCCGTCGATGCCGGTCGCGGTCCTCGGGCTTTCCGGGGCGCCGAATGCCGGGGACGAGCTGCTCGCCGTGGAGAGCGAGCGCAAGGCGCGCGAGGTGGCGCTGTACCGTCAGGGCAAGTTCCGCGACGTGAAGCTCGCTCGCCAGGCGAGCGTGCGCACCGAGGACGTGTTCTCGCAGCTCGAGGCCGAGAAGGCGGGCGTCATCGCGATTCTGCTCAAGGCGGACGTGCAGGGCAGCGTCGAGGCGCTGTGCGATGCGCTCGCCCAGCTCTCCTCCGAGGAGGTGCAGGTGAAGGTGATCGCGAGCGGCATCGGGGGCATCACGGTATCGGACGTGCAGCTCGCCGCCGCCTCCAACGCCCGCATCATCGGCTTCAATGTCCGCGCGGATGCCGCTGCGCGCGATGCGCTGAAGGAAACGGCCGTGGAGGTGCGCTACTACAGCATCATCTACGAGGCGATCGACGACGTGAAGCAGATGATGAGCGGCCTCCTGCAGCCCGAGATCAAGGAGCAGATCGTCGGGATTGCACAGGTGCGCGAGGTCTTCCGCTCGAGCAAGTTCGGCGTGGTCGCCGGCTGTCTCGTCACCGAGGGTTACGTCCGGCGCAACAATCCGATCCGCGTGCTGCGCGATAACGTCGTCATCTTCGAGGGTGCGCTCGAGTCGCTGCGCCGCTTCAAGGACGATGTGAGCGAGGTGCGTGCCGGCACCGAGTGCGGCATCGGCGTGCGCAACTACCAGGACGTGCGGGTCGGCGATCAGATCGAGTGCTTTGCGCGCGTCG
>JASHUC010000392.1 GCA_030040235.1 Gammaproteobacteria bacterium
ACGCCATCGTCGGCGTGGGCCCACGTCTCGAGCGGCCCTCGGGTCTCGAGGGCGCCGTAACAGTGGTAGCTGTTGACCATCTCGCGGCGACCCTCGATCGAGATCGCCTGCTGTGCCGCCACGTGCCCCTCGACGCGCTGCAGCGGTATGTCGAAGCGTTCCTGAATGACCTGCATGCCGCGGCAAACGCCGAGCACGGGCAAGCCCCGATGCTCGGCGAGATCGAGGAGTGCGTGCTCGACGGCGTCCCGCTCCGGCGCATCCCCGCCGAGTGCGGCGAGATCGTTGCCGCCGGTCAGCACGAGCCCCCTGACCGGCGCCTGTCCGCACAGGGCGAGCGCGATTTCCAGGACGTTGGGCACGGCCAGCGGCAGCAGGCCGCAGGCGGAGAGGAAGCGCGCCCAGGCCTGATCGAGGGCGTCACGCCGCTCGGCACGATCCGGAACGACCGACACTCGCTGCGTGACGGCGACGGTCTTCACGCGAGGACGAGGACTTGCTGATTCGTGCAGTCCACGGACAGCTTCCGCGCCGCGCTCCAGCGCCGGTAGAGCTCCTCACCCGCGCCGATCACGGCGGGGATGGCGAGCTCGTTCGCGCGGATGGCCATGTGAGAGTTGGCGCCTCCGAACTGAGTCACGAAGCCGCTGATGCCGCGCGTGAAGATCCAATCGAACCCGGGGTCGGCGCTCGGAATGAAGAGAATGCGTCCGGCGAAGCGCTCCGGCGGATCGGTAATCGAGGCGACCGGAGCGGTGATGCTCTTGCCGGTGATGAAGTTCGGCTGGCTCGGGGGGAGATGAAAGGCGAACACTTCCTCGGGCGATGCAATGAGCGGGGGCAGCAACAGCTCGCGCGCGAGCGCATAGTGCTCCTTGCCGCGGGCGATGCTCTCGAGCAGCCTCTGACCCACCGGGCCGCTTTCGCTCTGGAGCGTGCGAATCGCGTCGTAGTCGAGGAACGCACAGTCCTCCACAGCAATGCCCTGCTCCTCTCCAACCCGGCGTATGAGCGAGAGCGCATCGCTGAGGCTGCGCGTGAAAACGAATTTCGCGTATTCGCGCCCCTCGATGCCCGCCTTGATGAACTCCATGACGCTCAGCGGATCGCTCTCGATCCCGTGCGCCTTGAGCAGCCGCTCGATGTGGCGCAGCTGCTCTATCGAAAGGGCAAAGCGGGGACGATGCGCGGCAGCCGTCCGTTCCGCGGACCAGTCGAAGTACAGGTCGGGCGCCTCGTCGTAGCGCGGCGAGAGGATGTCGTAGGTGCCCGGCCGCAGGTGGCCGTAGCGCGCGAGAAACTCCGCCCGCGGGAGGTGCGCAAAATCATGGCCGATTCGCGAGCCGACGGTGTCGAGACTCGCCATGAAGTTCGCATGCTCGTCGGCGTTCAGGACGCCGACCGTCACGAAGGAGCGCAATAGCTGCACGGCAATGAAGCCCGCCCGGGCAAGTCCCGCGAACGGCAGAGTGCCATAGCGCTTGCAATCCTCGATGAGCCAGTAGATCCGCGTGATCTTGTCGAGCTGCGCCCCGCAGATCACCGGCAGCCGTTCGGCGAGCACATCGATCTTGGCGCGGTCCTGGCGCCAGAGCGCAGCATCGCCATGAATGATGCGGTTGGTCAGGCGGCGCAGCGCCCCCGTCAGCTCATCGATATCCGCTGCCGAGAAGCCGTGCTGCGCGAGCACGCGGATGCGCTCGGGCAAATCGAGCGTGTAGCAGGAGAAGATGATCTCGAATTCGACCTTGTCGTGAAGCTGCGGCCTCGCCAGCAGCGAGTCGATGTAATGATTGACCAGCCGGCCGGCAAGATCCTTCGAGAGGTCGCGGGGCACGAAGGAATTGAAGCTCACGCGCACGTCGATGTAGGGCAGGCCGTGGAAGCTCACGAGCAGCGGGAAGCTGCGCAGGTTCTGGTACCCGTAGTTGTCGCGCTGGTAGGCCCAGATCGCATCCGTGATGAGCTCGCGATAGAGCGACAGTGACAGAGGCGAGGGCCTCAAGCCCACGATCTCGGCGGGATTCCAGTCGGGCATCACCCCGAAGATCGAGCGAGCGCCGTGCAAATACGGATGCGGACGGCCGAGGAGCTCCACCTTTTGGGCGATGTCGGCGAGCGCGCCCGGCACGCGCGGATTCGGGGCCCGAGCGTGAGGCTCACCGGCGAGACGGCGGACCTGCAGCAGGTAGAGGCGATCGCCGGCATCGATGGCGAATTCCACGTCGATCGCATCGCATCCGAGCAGGATCTGGAGCTCCTCGAGCAGCGCGATCACGCGCGCGAGGCCCGGCGCGCACGCCTCGGTGCGTGACGTCAGGCAGTAATAGGTCTTCAGATGCTCGCCGCCGCCGCCCGTCACCCGATCGGTGCGCCCCGAACGGTCGTCGTAGTTGATGACATAGTACGGGCCGCCGGTATCGGGACGGCGCGAGAACGCAACGCCCGCCAGGGCAACGCCCTCGAGCATCGGCTGAACGAAAATCTGATCCTGGTCGCTGGCGCGCTCGCCGAAGGAACCGATCACCTGCTCGATCGCATCGCCAACTCGAGCGTGGCCGAGAACATCGAGCACGGAGTCGAACCGGCCGGCCTGGGAGCCGGCAGCGCCGTCCTCGCACTGCGCGCTGCTGCGCACGATGAGCTTTCCGCAGGACCACGGCACGGACTCGATCGAGGCCGCGACTCCGGCACGATTGGAGCGCCATTCGCCGGCCGAAAAGCGCACCTGGGGCAGAATGCTTGCCGTCCGCAAACGCGGTGCGAGCGCCTCCAGCGTCTCGGCCTTGGTGCCGAATGCGACGGGGCTCGCGGCGCGCCGCGCTCGGGCCGCTCGAGGCTCGACCAGCTCGTTCCAGATGCGGTCCACGGCCGCCTCGGCGCCGAGCTTTCCGTAGTTCTCCAGAACGAGATCGGGCGCCTGGGGGAATTCGGCTGGGATATCGAGCCCCACCACGTCGCCCGAGTGACCGCGCTTGGCTCTCGAGTAGATTCCCTTCGGGTCACGGTTCTGCAGCTCGGTCAGAGGCACTTGCAGATAGATCTCGCGATAGCCGGGGATGTGAGCGCGATTCCAGCGCTGGACCTCGTGGAAGAGCGATATCGTCGAGCAGACGACATCCTGGCCCTGCTCGGCGAGCAGTCTGCACAGACGGGCGTTGCGCATGGCCGATCGCCGGCGACTTGCAATGCCGTGGCCGAGGTCTTCCGCAACGGCCGCGCGCAGCGCATCGCCGTCGAGGAATAAGGCCGAGCGGCCCGCCGCGCGCAAGCGCTTCCAGAGATCCATTCCGATCGTGGTCTTTCCGGCGCCCGAGAGACCGGTGATCCAGAACACTTGCCCCGAAGGGCCGCGCGAAGC
>JASHUC010000037.1 GCA_030040235.1 Gammaproteobacteria bacterium
GAAATGCGGTCGTCGCGCGGCCCTCGGTGGAGCGCACCCCGTTCGGACCGTCGGAGAAATTGAGTGCCGGGATCCCGAGCCGCGCAATCGGCTCGGTCGCGTACGCGCTCCCACCCGAGAGCAGTGCGACCTTCTCGGCCGGCGTCAACCGCCTGAGAAGATCCTCGACGCGGTCCTCGAGCGCGGCATGAGGATCCTCGTAAAGCGGGCGCGAGGCCGCATCGCTGCGCGCCGCCGTGTTTGAGTCCGATGCGTGACCGGGATTGAGGCCGGCGGCGAGTGCGGCCGCGAGGGCGCAGCATACGCTCATGAAGCTCCGCCCCGCGGCCCCGCGGCGCATCAGCGCAAGACCTTCGTGATGGAAGCGCCATGCGGCGCGGCGCGCTCGCCACTCTCGTTGGCGCGCTCGGCGAGGTCGAGGCGCCCCTTCCACGGATCAGGGCCAGCCACCGGGCCGCGTGCGGTGAAATTCATGATGAGGTCGGTTCGCTCCTCGTAGGCGGGCCAGGCCGGCTCGCCTTGCACCTCCGGCCGGCCGCTGCGCGCAAAGGCGACCCAGTAGCGATGCACGGTGCGCGCGATGGCTCGGTCCGCGGGCCTCAGATCCTTCCCGTAGTGCGCAGCGACTGTGTCGAAGACGAATGGGATCTCGGAGGCGTGCGGTGCGCCCTCGAGCGTCGCGCGAAGCGATTCGGCCACGTAGGAAAAACGAAACTCGTACACCGGCTGCCCGCGCGCCGCGAGCAACCGAGCGATCGCCCTGGCGGGCTCGACCATTCTCTGATCTCCTCCGAGGTCCATGCTGTTGGCGCCGATCATCACGGGCACTCGAGCGCCCTCGCCTCGAGCGTAAAGATCCGTCGCAGCGCCGAGGAACAGCTTGCCATCGAGGATCGGGCCGCCGGCATAGGTCACATCGGCAGCCATCGTCGCCATATTGAGGCCGCTCGCGAGCTCGCCGGCGGGAATCGCGCGTAGCTGCGCAAGCGCTTCGGGACCCTCTCCCTCGATACCGAAGCGTCGAGCGAGAGCGACGCCGATCGCTTCGGCGGAGTTCACGCCGGAGAGGGGCCGCATCCTGAAGAGCTCGGGCCGGCCTCCTCCCGACTCGATAATCGCCTTCTGAAACAGTCCGCGAGAGAGTGAGCTCGTGAGCAGTGCGTGCACCGACAGGCCGCCGGCCGACTCGCCGAAGACGGTGACGTTCTTCGAGTTCCCGCCGAATGCGACGATGTTCCGTCGCACCCACTCGAGCGCGGCGATCTGATCCATGAAGGCGTAGTTGCCGAGAAGCCCCGCGTGCTGCTCGGCGCTCAGCGCCGGGTGCGCGAAGAAGCCGAAGTTGCCGAGCCGATAATTGAAGCTGACGAGCACGATGCCGTCGCGCGCAAACGCGCTGCCGTCGTACACCGCCGGGGACGTGCCGCCATTGACGAACCCGCCGCCGTAGATCCACACCATGACGGGAAGCGGGCGCGCGGATCGGCGCGCAGGCCGCCAGACATTGAGGTACAGGCAGTCCTCGGAGCGTGTACCGCGCAGCGGTGCCGCATCGCCGGGGAACGGCAACTGCATGCAGTCGGGCGCGTAGCTCACCGCGCTACGCACTCCCGACCAGCTCGCAACCGGCTGTGGCGGCCGCCAGCGCAGCGCGCCGACCGGCGGTGCCGCGAAGGGGATTCCCCTGAACGAGAGCACGCCCTCGTGCACGGCGCCGCGCACGATCCCGCCCTCGACCTGAACCTGGGCTTCACCGGCCTGCGCCATTTCCGTTCCGACCATACCCCATGCTGCCACGGCCGTGATCCAGAGGAGATATCGCGCGCATACACCCGCTTGCATCGCCCGCAGCGTATCGGCGCGCGTTCGTTCGCGTCAATCGTTGGGTCCCCTGCGGGGGACCGCAGCCTGCGCTCGACTGCTAAACTCGGGCGGTGGAAATTTGCCGTAAGGAGGGGGAAGCGATGCTCAGGCGGTATCTCACGATCCTGTCTATCGCGGCGCTCGGGTGGGCAAGTGCCGCCGCCGGCAGCGCCGCTACTGCGCACCCGGACTTCTCCGGGATCTGGGGGGGATACGCCGGACCAGGGCAACCCTCGATCCGCGCGCTGCGCGCCCACAAGAACTTCCCGTTCACCCCGCAGGGCAAACGCAAGGTGGACGGCTACATCGCGCTCGTCACGCCGACCGACGATACTCCCGGCAAGTTCTGCCTCGGGTACGGGATGCCGGAGTCGATGCTGTTCTCGGGCGGCTACCCCATGGAGATCGTGCAGCGCCGCGATGAGATCGTGATCCTTTACGAGGCGCAGGCCGAGCTGCGGCACGTGTACCTCGGCGACAGGATCATCGCACCCGGTGATCGGATCCCGGATCGCGACGGCTACTCGACGGGTCGTTGGGAGGGTGACACGCTCGTCGTTGCGACCTCCTCGCTCAAGGAACAGGAAGACAACGCCTACCCCCACAGCGCTCAGGCGCGCATCGTCGAGCGTTACCACCTCACGCACGATGCGAAGGGCGGGAGGATTCTCGAGGACGACTGGACCCTCACGGATCCGGATTTCTACACTCGACCGGTCTCGGGGGTGAAGAAATGGACGTTCGAGCCCAAGGGAATTCTACTGCCCTACGAGTGCGACGAGGAGTACTGGCTCGATCACCTCGATGCTCTCGAGAAGAAGAAGGGCGGAAACCTGCCGGCAGTTTATTGACGGCGCACCCGGGCCCCGGGCCTCGCGCGTTGCCCGCGGTGCGTGCGTTCGAGCGAACCGCTCGCGCTACTTGCCCGTCACCGGATTGCGGTAATCGTAGGGCGGGATGAACGTTGCGGGATAGGTCTCGTATCTCACCGTCGGCGCACGATCCGGCGGGAGATCCTTCTCCGGGTGCGTGTTCGGCACCGCGGCCCGGGCCCAGCCTTCGGCGTACGGCGTGTACATGCGAAAGTAGCCGTGCAGAACCTTGATCTTCCACACGCCGTTTTGTTTCACGTACTCGTTCTCGTACGTGCCCTCGCCCCAGCGCGCGCTCTTCTGATACTCACCGACCTCGGCGAGGAATCGCCACCGGCCCTTTGCCGTCGTACCGTCGGGCGCAACGGTGATGATGGGCTCGAGCTGCATGTGGTTCATGAGAAGACCGTGCACCAGCCCCTTCGGCGCGAGCCAGGTGAGGTATTGCAGAATGCGAGGCTTGCCGACGAACACGCCTCGCCCGCCGATCTCGAGCGTCGCATCGTCGGCGAAGAGGTCCGCCGTCTCCTTCCACAGGGTCTTGTCGACGAAGTAGCCGTAGGCTCGCTGCAGATTCTCGATGGCGCGCTCGTCTTCGAGCCGCGAGATCTGCCGCTCGACGCGCTGTAGTCGCGCGCGCACCTCGGGGAGCGTCTGTGCCGCGGTGTCCTCGCCCGGCGCAGTCGCAGGCCCGGGCTCCAGGGGAGCGCCGGCGCCCGCCGGCGAGCCCGGCGTGTCGTTGGCGGATTCGGCATTCGCCTGGGCCTGCGGGTTCGGCCTCACTCGCAGGTTCGCCGGAATCTCGATCGGTGCCCCCGTCACCGGGTGCGGATAGTCGAACGGGGGAACGTACTCACCCGGATAAGTATCGTAGAGGACACTCGGAGGAAGGTCGGGCGGGATCTGCTGGCTCTCGCCGGGCGCGCCTCCCAGGCCGCTTTCCCAGCCCTTGTCGTAGCTCGCGAAGAATCCGGTGTAGATGTGATCCTTCGCGATCATCCAGACCCCGTTCCGCTTCACGTACTCGTTCTCGTAGACCCCGTCGCCCCACATCCCGAGGCGGCCGTAGGTCCCGAGCTCGCTCAGCGCGCGAGTTCGGCTCCAGGCCCGCGTGCCGTCGGCCGAGACGTGAATCACCGGTTGGAGCTGGATGTGGTTGTGCAGGTAGCCCCTCGAGATGTGGAGCGGTCCGAACAGCTCGAGCGCGCGACGAATGCTCTTTCTGCCGACGTAGATCCCGCGCAGCGAGATCTCCATCGTGCCGTCCTCGGCAAAGATGTCTGCGAGCTGATCCCACTCCCGCTTGTCGAGGTAGTAGCCGTAGATCGCGATGAGATTCTCGATCTGATCCGCATCCTCTACCCGTGCGATGCGCTGCTCGAGCTGCGCGACCGTCGCCTCGGGCCCCGAGCGCCTCTGCGCGGAGCTCGTGGCGCTTGCGAGGCTCGATCGCGGACCGGTGACCGGGTTCTCGAAGTGGTACGGCGGCAGATACACGCCGGGCCAGGTCTCATAGCGCTCGGTGGGCGGGCGGTCCGGGGGCAGCCTCTTCGAGACGTAGATGCCACCGTTCACATCCTTGTTCTTGGCCCAGCCTCCGGCGTAAGGAACCATGAAGGTTTGATACCAGTGCGCCTTCTGGATCTTCCATACGCCATTTTCCTTGACGTAGTCGTTCTCCCAGGGCCCCTCGCCCCAGAGCGCATCCCGGTGATACTCGCCCGCCATGATGAACTCGAGCCAGCGACCCTTGGCGGTTCGACCGTCCGGCGCCACGTCGATCTCCGGTTGCAGCATCAAATGCTCGTTGAGCTCGCCTCGCCTCAAGCCCTCCCGCCCTCCACCGAGGGCATGCAGGTACTGCCGGATGCGCTCCTTGCCCAGGTAGACCCCGTCGAGCCCGTTCTCGATCGAGCCGTCGGCGGCGAAGAGGTCCGCCATCTGATCCCACTGGGCCGCATCGAAGTAGTAGCCATAGGCGCGCTGCAGGCGCTTGATCTCGCTCACGTCCTCGGCGCGAGCCGCCTGCCCCTCGAGTTGCGCGATTTGCGCATCGAGCGCGGCGCTCCGATCCGCCGTGCTGGGCGCGGAGGCGGGCGCCGGTCCGGGCGTGGTGCTGCTGCCGCAGCCCGTTGCGAAGAGTGTCGCGGCGAGCGCCCAGCCTGCTAATGGACGAGTCGACATGAAGGTCCCCTCGGATTTCTATTCAGCTTGGCCGCGCCGGCCACTCGGAGAGCCGGGCGCCGCTCCGGGCAAGCTCCTCGATGAGCTTCGCGGGCATCCAGTATCGCTCGCCCTGCTCGCGGCGGTACTTCTCGAGCGTGGAGAGTACCGCGGCGAGCCCGAGCGTGTCCGCGTAGAACATCGGCCCGCCCCGCGAGCGCGGAAATCCGTATCCGTTACACCAGATCACATCGACATCGTCCCCGGCGAGCGCGATGCCCTCCTCGAGCACCCGCGCCCCTTCGTTGACGAGCGCGAGGACGCACCGCTCGACGATCTCGGCATCGGAGATGGCGCGCCGGCGCACCCCGAGCCGCTCGGCCTCCCGGCGGATGACTTCGAGCACCTCGGGATCCGGCTCGCGGCGGCGCTCCTCCCCGCAATAGCGGTAGAAGCCCCGTCCGGTCTTTTGCCCGAAGCGCCCCTGCGCGGCGAGCAGGTCCGACACGCGAAAGAAGCGCGGATCATCCGGCCGGCCCTGCCACTGCCTGCGGGCGCTCGCTCCCACATCGAGCCCTGCGAGATCGCCGACCGCGTTGGGCCCCATCGCCATGCCGAAGGCCTCGAGGGCGCGATCGATCTGCTCGGGCGCCGCACCTTCGAGCAGCATCAGCTCCTTCTCACGGCCGTAGGCATAGAGCATGCGGTTGCCCACGAAGCCGAAACCGTTCCCGACGACGACGCCCACCTTGCCGAGCCTTTTGCAAACCTGGAGCGCGGTGCCGAGCGCCTCATCCGAGGTGAGCCGGCAGCGCACCACCTCGACGAGCCGCATGACGTTCGCCGGGCTGAAGAAATGCATGCCGAGCACATCGGCCGCGCGTCCGCTCGACTCCGCGATCGCATCGACA
>JASHUC010000393.1 GCA_030040235.1 Gammaproteobacteria bacterium
GGCAGCCGGTCGCCATGATGAGATGCTGCGCGAGGTACTCCCCGCCGTCGCTGACGCGCAGCCGCCAGAGCCGCGTGCTCTCGTCATACACGGCCGTCACGAGACGCGTACCGAAGCGGATGAACGGCCGCAGCGCGAAGCGGTCGGCGACGTGCCTGAGGTAGCGCAGGATCTCGCTCTGGCTGGCGTAGCGCTCGGTCCAGACCCATTCGCGCTCGAGCTCCGGCGAGAACGAATACGAATACGCCATGCTCTCCACGTCGCAGCGCGCTCCCGGATAGCGGTTCCAGTACCAGGTGCCCCCGACATCGTCCGCCGCCTCGACGCCCTGCACCGATAACCCCAGTGCTCGCAGGCGATAGAGTGCGTAGAGTCCCGCAAAGCCTGCGCCGGTCACGAAGGCATCCACGCGTCGCGGGGCGCTTTCTGGCTCACTCATGCGGCGAGCCCTCGCGATTCATCCGTGCGGCTGTCGAGTTGCGACCGCAGGAACTGCGCGGCCTCGGCGATGGCCTGGCGCCCCTCGCGGAGCATGAAGCCGAAGAAATGCCACACGTGCGGCATGTCCGGCCACACGCTGAGTTGGACGCGCACGCCCGCTTCGCCCGCCCGAGCGGCCAGGCGCACGGCATCGTCGAGCAGAATCTCGGCGCTCCCCACCTGGATCAAAAGCGGTGGAAGACCGGCGAGATCCGCATACAGCGGCGAGGCGAGGGGCGTGCGAGCGGGCCTGCCTTTGAGGTAAAGCTCGGCCATGGCGAGCAGGCCCTCCCGCTCGAGCGCGGGATCCTCTTCGAGCTTGCTCTGCATCGAGCTTCCCTGGCAGGCGAGGTCGACCCACGGGGAGATGGCGAGCGCCGCCGCGGGCATGGGAAGCCCCGCCTCACGCGCGGCGACCAGCAAGGAGACGACGAGGCCACCGCCGGCTGAATCACCGGCGAGGACAATCCTCTCGGGCGCAAGCCCCCCCTGAAGCAGCGCGCGATAGGCCGCGACGGCATCCTCCACGGCCGCGGGAAACGGGTGTTCCGGCGCCAAGCGGTAATCGGGGGCTACCGCCCGGCTGCCGACCGCGCGGCCCAGCTCGCCGATCAATGAACGATAATCCTGCGGGCTGCCGATGACGAACGCGCCGCCGTGAAAGTACAGCAGGGTGCGCTCGGTGACCGCCCCCGGCGTGCGGGATTCGAGCGCCGGAATATTGCCGAGGCGTAGCGTCTCGAACGCGATATCCGTCGCCACCGGCGCGGCGGAAACCATTTGCGAGAAGCTTGCCCGGACCTCGGCCGGCGGGGCCGAAAGGTCCGGGCCCGTGCTGCGCAGCGCCGCGATGAGCTGTTCGAGTTCGGGCGTCTTCATCGCGCCTACCCGAAGACGCGCACGTTGGCGACCTCGTGCGCGAGCGGATCATCCGGTCGCAGCCGCCGTGCGGTGGGGGTCTGGCCGTAGTTTTCCTTGAAGAGGCGCGACAGGTGGGCACAGTCGGCAAAGCCCGCCTCGATGGCAATCTCGGTGACCGATCGATCGGTGTTCGCGATGAGCCAATGCGCGTAGCGCAGGCGAAGCCGGCGGTAGAGCGAGGCCGGACCCATGCCGAGCTCCTCGCGGCACAGCCGCTCGAGCTGCCGCACCGACATGCCGAGCTGCTCGGCGATGGTCGCGACCGGGATCGGGCGCGCGAGATTCTGCTCCATGAGCAGCAGCGCGCGGCGCACCCGAGGCTCGCTCGGGCCGCCCGGCAGCGGCGGATGCGGTTGCGCCTCGCTTCCCGAGCGTTGCCGGTCGAAGAGCAGCACCTGCGTCGCCTTCTGTGCGACCGCGCTGCCGAGGTGCCTCTCGATGAGATGCGTCGCGAGCGCGGCAACGCCCGCCCCGCCGGCACACGTGATGCGGGGGCCGTCGGCGAGAAAGAGCCGGTCGGCGACCACCTCATAGCCTGGAAAGGCTTCGCGGAAGTCCTGGTAGTGATACCAGCTCACGCACGAGCGGCGCCCGTCCATGAGTCCGGCACGGCACAGAATGAAGCTGCCGGTGCACAGCCCGATCAGAGGGACGCCCGTTGCACCCACGGTCCGCAGATAACGCGTGGTCGCCTCATCGATCTGCGGGCCGGCGTGCAGGATCCCCCCGACCACGACGAGGTAGTCGAGCGACTCGGGTGCGAGCAGCGCGCTCGTCGGCTCGATCATCACGCCGCAGCTCGCCCGCACCGGCTCGAGCCGCTCGGCCATCACCGACCAGTGAATGTGAAGCGGCCTGCTGCGGTCGCCTTCATCCGCGGCCAGCCGCAGGTGATCGATGAACACGGCGAACGCCGACAGCGTGAAATGATTGGCGAGAACGATCCCGATGCGAAGCGCTGGGCGGGCGCCGCTCGCGAGCTCTCTGCGATGCATCGCGCGCGTACCATCGGCAGGGCGGCGGCGGCTCGCTGCGGGCTCGAGATCTTCCGGAGGCGGCACGGTGGCTTCTCGGTATTATGGGAACGCTTTGGACCGATCGTAAGCCTCGTAGGGGAGCCGGAGCAATGGAATTCGACCTGAGCGAGATTGCCTACGTGCCGACGACGGGGGTGCGCCGCGCGCACGAGACCCCGGTCGTCGTGGCGACCCCGGAAAGCCTCGCGGGGTACGGCTGTCTGGTCGATGAGCCGAAGAGCTTTCCGATCGAGATCGTCCGCTGGCCCGCTCAGGGCTGGCGCCGGATCGATGAGAACTCCGGCAATCAGGGCGGCATCACCGAGGGACTGTTCGAGTTCTGGTGGAAGGGCGGCACGCTCTACGCGCGCAACAATGCGGTCGGTGACCGCTACCTCTTTGGCTGGAGCGATTGGCCGGAGGCACTCGCGGGCGAAGGTGCAGCTAGCGCGAAGCGCGAGCGCGCGCTCATCTGGCGCGCCAACTATCACCCCGATGGAGGCCAGCTCTTCTATCCCTTGAATGGCGAGAGCTTCCTCGTGCCGCTCGCGCTTCCCGGAGACGACGTGACTCCGGAGAAGTTCCTGACGTTCTGGTGCGACGGGACTCGGGGGCTGTACATTCATCCCAACATCTGGCACGGCGCCGTCGTGCCGTTCGACGATCACGCGGAGTTGCTCGACCGGCAGAGCCGCGTGCACGCGCGCGTGTCGGTCGATTTCGCCAAAGAGTTCGGCTGTTATCTCGCCGCCCCGCTGCGCCGCCCTCAAGGTTGAGCCTCGATGTACGACCTCTACATTGCCAACAAGAATTATTCCTCGTGGTCGCTGCGCCCCTGGGTACTCATGCGCCAGCTCCAGATCGGCTTCAACGAGCATCTGGTGCCGTTCGGGGATCCGGCGGCGTGGGATCGCTACCGGGAGACCTCACCGACCGGCAAGGTGCCGTGCCTCCTCGATGGGCGCTCGACCGTGTGGGATTCGCTCGCGATCGCCGAGTATCTCGGCGAGAGGCATCGCGGGGTCTGGCCGGCGGATGCTGCCGCACGCGCCTGGGCGCGCTGCGCAGCGGCCGAGATGCACTCGGGGTTCACCGAGCTTCGCAGCCGCTGTTCGATGAGCTGCGGCGTGCGGGTGCGGCTCAAGGAGTTCCCTCGGGCGCTAGAGCGGGAGCTCGCGCGACTCGGGTCGCTGTGGAACGACGGCCTCGGCAGATTCGGTGGACCGTTCCTCGCCGGCGGCGCTTTCACGGCGGCCGATGCGTTCTTCGCGCCGGTCGCCTTTCGCATCCAGAGCTACGGTCTGACCCTCGACGATCCCTCGGCCGCCTATGCCGCACGTCTGCTCGAGCTCGCCCCGATGCGTCAGTGGTACGCAGAGGGACTCGCCGAGACGTGGCGAGACGAGCCCCATGAGCTCGAGATACTGGCGATGGGCACCCTGACCGCAGATCTGCGCAGGAAATGAACACCGGGCGCTCCGGGCGGGTTGCCGCCCGCGGCGCGCGCACTCAGCGCCGCAGCAGCAGCACGAGGAGCGCGAGTGCAAGCAGTGCGGCGAGGGTCTGCCAGAAGCGCAGCGGGTGCCGCTCGTAGAGCGTGAGCGGCCGGGGCGTCAAGGTCGGCAGGCGCGCCGGTCCCGCCTCCATCTCGGCTGCGAATTCACCCATGTCGTGGAAACGCTCGGCCGGTTGGGTGGCGATCGCGCGCGCGAGCGCGGCCTGGAGCCACGCGGGCAAGTCCGGGCGCAGCGCCGTGAGCTCCAGCGGCCGGTCCCGGCTCGCCGGACTCGTCGCATCGGAGTTGCCGTACGGAAATTCCTCGGTGAAGGTGCGGAACAGCGTGACGCCGAGGGCATAGATGTCGGTCGCCTCATTGCCCGGTTCGCCGCCCAGCATCTCCGGGGCGACGTAGGCACGCGTGCCGGGAATCTCCTCGGGGGCGGCATCCTCGAGGCCCCGTACGCGCACCACGCCGAGATCGATGAGCTTGAGCGAGCCGCCGGGCTCGAGAATCACGTTGTCGGGCTTGATGTCGCGATGAATGATCCCGTCGCGATGGAGTGCCGCCACAGCCCGGGCGAGCCGGATTGCGATGTTGCGGCCCTCCTCGAGACCCACCTGCGGCCGGCGCGCGAGCCTGGTCTCGAGAAGCTCGCCGTGATAGAGCGGCATCACCGTGTAGAGGCAGGTCTGCCGGCCATACGGCAGCTCGATGATCCGCCCGAGTCCGGGATTGCTGACGCGCGCCCCCACCCACGCCTCGCGCACGAAGGCGGCCCGATGCGCGGCGGCCTCCGCCACCAGCGGTTTGGGGAACTTGAGCGCCACCTCGCCCCCCTCGATCTCGTCGAGCGCCCCGAACAGGCGGCTGTAGCGGCCGTCCGATAGAACCGCTTTCAGCACGAAGCCATCGATGGTTTCGCCGCCGAGCGGCACCGTGACGATCGGCAGCTGCATGATCGCACCGCCGATTTGCACCGATTCGGCGCTCGGCAGCCCGATCACATCGAGCACCAGGGCGGTGCAGTTGTCGGTGCTCCCCGAGCTCAAGGCGGCGGCGACGAGCGCGCGCGCGGTGTCGGCCGGAGCGGAGCGCTCGGCCAGCATGTCCCGGAGGGTCTCGTCCGGCAACGATCCGTACAGCCCGTCGCTGCACAGCAGGAAGCGGTCGTGAAGCGCCATCGGTTGGGCGGCGTACTCGAGCCGCAGCTCCTGCTCCACACCGAGGGCGCGGTAGAGCACGCTCGAGCGGCCCCGGGCATCCTCGCGCACGTGATCGCTGGTGAGGCAGGTCAGCCGATCGCCGCTCAAGCGGTACGCGCGCGTATCCCCGATGTGCACCACGTGCGCGATACGTCCGCGCAGCACCAGCGCCGTGAATGTGCAACCCATGCCGGCGAGATTCCCGTCCCGCCGTCCCTGGGAATGCATCCAGGCATTCAGCGCATCGAGCACTCGAGCCGCGGAGCGCTGCACTTCGGTCGTCTCGGGCAGCTCGCACATGCCGTCCAGGAAGCCGCGCACCGCGGTTTCGGCCGCAACGCGTCCGCCTTTGGCGCTGCCGATGCCATCGGCGATCGCCGCCACCACATCGCCGCGGGGCTCGGGCAAATCGGCGCCGAAGACCGCGCCGGCGAAGTCCTCGTTCTCGGGGCGCGGCCCGGTCGCCGAGTAAAACCCGACGCTCGCTCTAATGCACGGGGTGCGTGCAACGGTCATGGATGAAATAGCCGCCGGTGCTCGAGGCGAAGATCACCGTGAGTGTGCCGCTCTGGCGGTCGAGCGTGTAGTTGCCCCCGTCCTTGGCGTCGTGCCACGAGATCTCGCTGCTGCTGATCCGGGCCGGATTCGAATCCACCGTCCGATGCCCGAAATCGATCCGGATCTGCCAGCGCGCACCACTCGCCAAATTGGTGCATGTCAGGAGCGTGGCCGGCTCTGCTGCACCAGCATTGGGCAAGGCGAGTCCGCTCAGGATGGCGACCGCGGCCGCAAGGGTTCTTACAGGAGTCATCGGGAATGCACGTTTGGCTGGGATCACGATAACAAAGACGCTGCGACGCTCCAATGCGCCGTTGTTTGTTTGCTGGGGCACATTTTTTGCACCTGACCCCGCGCCGACGTTTCCGACCACAACTCTCACACCCGCAGAACGGGGGAGGACTCTATGCTCGTACCGTCACCACAGTGGCTCGATACTGGCGACAATGCGTGGCAGCTCGCCGCCGCCACGTTTGTCGGCCTGCAAAGTATCCCGGGCCTTATGGTTCTTTATGGCGGCATCGTCAAGAAGAAATGGGCGATCAACTCCGCCTTCATGACGCTCTACGCCTTCGCCTCGGTGCTGGTCGTCTGGGTCCTGTTCGACTACAACATGGCGTTCGGACCCCAGTGGTTCTCGTTCCTGGGCAAGCCGATGCTGGCCACCTCGGCCATCTTCACGACCGGCCAAGCGACCATCCCCGCCGCCGCCTCCGGCATGCCGTCGCTCGCGTTCCCGATGGCGACCCTGATGTTCTTCCAGTTCGTGTTCGCGGCCATCACGGTCATCATCCTCGGCGGCTCGGTCCTCGGGCGCATGAGCTTCAAGGCGTGGGTGATCTTCTGCCCCGTCTGGATGACGCTCGTCTATACCGTGGGAGCGTTCAGCTTGTGGGGCGGCGGCTGGCTCGCCGCCAAGGGCGTCGCCGACTTCTCGGGCGGCTACGTCATCCACCTGGCCGCCGGCGTTTCCGGCTTCGTCGCTGCGGCAATGGTTGGACCGCGGCTGAAGCAGGATCGCGAGCACTTTCCGCCCAACAGCTTGCTGGTCACGTTGATCGGTGCCGGCATCCTGTGGCTCGGATGGAACGGCTTCAACGGCGGCGATCCGTACTTCGCCAATGCCGATGCCGGCGCGGCCGTCCTCAATACCAACACGGCGACGGCGGTCGGCCTCATCGTCTGGACGCTGCTCGATAAGATCGCGTACGGCAAGCCCTCGGTGCTCGGTGCGGTCAATGGGATGATCGCAGGCCTGGTCGCGATCACGCCCGCCGCGGGCTACGTCGATGGCTGGGGCGCGATCATCATCGGCATCTGCGCCGGGATCATTCCCTGGCTCGCGATGAACAAGCTGCAGAAGACCAAGCTCATGATGAAGGTGGACGATACGCTGAGCGTCTTCTCCACTCACGGCTGTGCAGGTCTCATGGGCGGTCTGCTCACGGGCATTCTCGCGAACCCCAAGATGCTCGAGTACATCGGGACCGGCAAGGATGCGCCTGGTGTGAACGTGACCGGCTGGGCTTACGGCAATGCCCACCAGTTCGTGCTGCAGATCGAGGGGGCCGCGTTCATCATCGTGTACAACATCATCGCGACCTACATCATTCTCAAGGTCATCTCGTTCATCACGCCGTTGCGGATGGATGAGGCGACCCTGAAGGTCGGAGACGATGCCGTCCACGGTGAGACCGCGTACGCGATCGGAGTGGAGGGCGAATAGCCGGACACGGAAGTCAGCCCGTCAAAAGCGGCGCGTTGGTGCCAGGCGGCGGATCTCACCGCCACGAGCATCAACGCGCCGCGCTACGTTTGCAGCCTCGGATGCGTGGCCGGGCCGCTACACTAGCGGCCGGATGTCGAGCCATTCCGCAACCCTTGCCTCTTCGGCGCCCGAGGCCGTGGCACGCCGGCTGGCGCTCGGCGGACTCACGGCGCTCACGCTCGTCAACCTGCTCAACTATCTCGACCGGTATGTGATCTCCGCGCTCGTTCCCGATCTCGAGCGCGCGCACCTGGGGCTCACCGATTTTCGGCTCGG
>JASHUC010000394.1 GCA_030040235.1 Gammaproteobacteria bacterium
GCCACGCGTTCCTGCTCCTCGCCGCTCGCGAGGACGGCAGCGTGCTGCTCACGCGCCGGCCGCGACGGGGAGTGTGGGGTGGGCTCTGGTCCCTGCCGGAGTTCCGCGAGACGGGCGAGGCGAGCGCGTTCGCGCGGCAGGCCTTGGGCGAGAGTGTCCGCGCGCCGAGACCCCTCGAGCCGTTGCGCCACGCCTTCACACATTTCGATCTCACCATCACGCCGCTTTACCTCGAATGCGACGAGCCCGTGGGCCTCGTGCGGGAGCCGGACTTCGTTTGGTACGATCCACGCTCACCCGCACCGATCGGCCTGCCGGCGCCGGTACACTCGCTCCTCGCCCGCTTGATCGAAGGAAATTGAAACGTGACCCGCATGGTTCAATGCGTCTACCTGAAGCGCGAGGCCCCGGGTCTCGATCGTCCCCCGTACCCCGGAGAGCTCGGCAAACGCGTGTACGAGAACATCTCCAAGGAGGCGTGGGCGCGCTGGCTGCAACATCAGACGATGCTGATCAACGAATACCGGCTCACGCCGATCGAACCCAAAGCACGCAAGTTCCTCGAAGCGGAGATGGAGAAGTTTCTGTTCGGCGCGGGTTCGAAGCCACCCGAGGGTTATCGTCCGCAGGAATAGCGCGTGCGTCGGGCCATGCGGCCCCATTTGTTACCTTCCGTGATCGATCGCGATCATTTGTGACGTGTGCGGCGCCGCAGAAGCGCTTACCGGCCGGCCGCCGGAACTATCTCCGGTTCGCGAGGTCCTTGTCATCCGTCGAGAGTGCACCGCGTTGTTAGAAGGACGGTGTTCGTTCGGCCGGAGGTGAGCGATGGGTGTTGCGGAATCGGAAGCCGAACCCGTGGGCGCCCCGTACGGAAAGCCGCTGCGCACCTGGGCCGGACACGGCGGCCAGGGCTCATGCTGCGATCTTTGCCGGCAGACCATCGAAGCGGATCAAGTCGAATACGAGGTGGAGCTCGAAATCCACGAGCGCGTGCAGACCGTCAGGTTGCACTTCGGTTGCTACGAGCAATGGATGCGGCTCAACGAGGCAACGGTTGTAGATTCGCGCCTGCCGGACCCAATGTCCTCGTAGCCGCCGAAGCGCTTCGGATCGGGAGCGCTCAGCCGGCCTCTACCGCAGCATCACGTTGTCCGGGGCAGACCCCAGCTGCGTCCTGCGCAAACTTCGCTCGCGTAATCCGGTGGCAGCGAGGGTGATCCCGAGAGCGCTCGCGAAGGCGGCGATGAGGTCCGCGATGGGGAATGCCCCGATCAGCGGCCAGGCAGCGACGAGAAAGCCGAAGAGAATCGAAATAACGCCGCTCAGGATGACGGGCCGTTCGGGCCGGCTCGAGCTCTCGCCTTGTAGTCTCACGGCAGAGACCATGTCGACGAGCCCTCGCGTGATCGCCCAGGCCGCAACGAGGACGACGACCGCCAGTCCCGCGTTGATCGGCCGCAGTACGGTGACGAGGCCGATCGCGACGCTCAGCAGCCCGCCGAGGAGTTGCCAGCCCCAGTCCCTGCTCCCTATCGCGGCCCCGAGCGAGATGATGCCGTCGAGTAACGCGAAGGCTGCGAAGAGCATCAGGAGCACGACCTGAGTGATCGGTGAAATGACCGCCGTGAGAATGCCGAAGGCGATCGCGAGCAGGCCGCGCGCCACCGGCACCCACCAGCGATGAAGCAGCGGCCTGGTCGAAGGCGGCATCGAAAGTCTCCATGGATCGCGAGGGCCCTGTTCGGGCTGCCGGTTGGGGACCCAAGACCGCGGTCTGGCCAGCAAGGCAGGTGCCGGCAGGCTTTCGGATGGTAGCGCGCGGGCAGCCGGAGCCGATGGAGGCGGAGCCCGAGCCGGACCGACGAGCCGCCGCCAGAGAATCAAAGACTTGGGCGCGACCTTGCTTGACGCGCCGACGGGCAAGCCGGTCTAATACGGCCCCTTTCCCCGGGCGGCCAGGTAGCTCAGTTGGTAGAGCAGCGGACTGAAAATCCGCGTGTCGGTGGTTCGATTCCGCCCCTGGCCATATCCATCACGCTGATTTACTAGGCCTTTCTACTGCCGGCAACTCGCGTTGCGTTGCCACATCACCGTCCGTTTCCATTTTGTTTCCGAAAACCAGAGACGCGAGCCGGTCGCCGCTCGGATCATGCTCGCGCGAAATCATGTGGCTGTAGACATTGAGCGTGAAGGACGCGTTGGCGTATCCCAGGTTCTACCGGAGCACATTGGGACCGAATCGGGCCGATGAGCCGGCGATGGAGCTAAATCGGTGTTCGAAGAAAATCACCCGAATGTGGGTCGTTCCCGTTCAAGCGTTGCGGAACCGTACCGTCCGATAGCACTCGGGAAGCACTCGACGAAATCACGAGCTTCCGGAGCCAGATCCCCTTGCCCAGTGGCGATAAGCTTCGATCCACTCTGCGCCCCTCGGCGCAGGCTCAGGGAGTGGCAATTCGAGAATTGGCACGGCTTGGCGGGAGCGCCCACGCCGACAGATCGCGACGATCTGCTCCTCCTCTGTCATGTCAATCCGTTCGACGCTTACTTCTGTCCCGAGGATCTTCGTAACGAACGGCGTGTCGAGGCGCTCATCAAGCAATGTGTAGAAGGCTGTACGTTGCTCCGATTCGGTGTAGGCATCGACAATCGCCTCGGCAACTAGCGCATTGACCCGGCGCTTGGTCGTACGGTTTCGTGCAGCAGATCGACGCCGCTTGTTGTTCGGCCGGGAGCTCACACGAGACTCCCGAAATGGCGAAGCGCTTCCTCGTCGTACTCGATGGTCAGTTCCGAGGGCGGCTCTCCAAACCCGAGAGGCGTCTCCCTTCTCGCGTATCCAATGGCTCGGTAAGTTGTCAGCCGCTTCTCGAACATGCGCATCAGCATCGGCACATCGCGATCAACGTAGTCGTAGATCCGAACTTCGGTCTTCCGCGGATGGTGTCGATGGAGGCGTCCTGCGTATTGAATGAGGGTTCCCTTCCAAGATATCGGCATGGCAAGGAAGAGGGTGTCGAGCCGCGCATCGTCGAAACCCTCCCCGACGTAACGACCAGTCGCCAGAACGAGCCGCTCGGAAGCGTCCGGGATCGACGCCAGCTGCTCGAGAGC
>JASHUC010000395.1 GCA_030040235.1 Gammaproteobacteria bacterium
ATCTCGAGTACCTGGCGCGCGTCATTTTCGAGAATCGATCGGGCGGGCGCAGCCAGGCCTACCCCGACACGCTCGTCGGCACCGACTCCCACACGACGATGGTCAACGGCCTCGGTGTGCTCGGCTGGGGCGTCGGCGGCATCGAGGCCGAGGCGGCCATGCTCGGCCAGCCGATCACCATGCTCATTCCCCAGGTGATCGGCGTGCGCCTGAGCGGAAGCCTGGAGCCCGGAGCCACCGCGACCGATCTCGTGCTCACCGTGACCGAGATGCTGCGCAAGCGCGGCGTCGTGGACAAGTTCGTCGAGTTCTTCGGCGACGGGCTCGCCGGCCTGCCGCTCGCCGATCGCGCCACGATCGGCAACATGGCCCCGGAATACGGCAGCACGTGCGGCATCTTTCCGATCGACGAGGAGACGGTCCGCTATCTCGAGCTCACCGGGCGCCCGAAGGAGCACATCGAGCTCGTCGCGGCCTACGCCAAGGCGCAGGGCCTGTGGCGCCTCCCGGGGGCCACCCCGCGCTACACCGATGTCCTCGAGCTCGATCTGGCAACCGTCGAGCCGAGTCTCGCCGGTCCCCGCCGGCCGCAGGATCGCGTTCCGCTGCGCTCCGCACGCAGCGTCTACCGCTCGAGCCTCAAGAAAATGGCGGACGAGCGCGCGCAGCGCAGTGCCGGTGCCGGGGCGAGCGGAAGCGCTGCGCGCCCGGGGCGCGCACGGGTCTCGCTCGAAGGGCGCGACTTCGAGCTCACCGACGGTGCGGTGCTCATCGCGGCCATCACGAGCTGCACCAATACCTCCAATCCCTCGGTGATGATCGGCGCCGGTCTGCTGGCGCGCAATGCGCATCGCGCCGGGCTCAAGGCGAAACCTTGGGTCAAGACGAGCCTCGCGCCCGGCTCGCGCGTGGTGACCGATTACTACCGCAAGGCGGGACTGCTCGATGAGCTCGCCGCCACCGGCTTCGATCTCGTCGGGTACGGCTGCACGACCTGCATTTCCGCCGGAACGCCGGTCCTCATGGCCGATGGAACCAGTCGCAGAATCGAGCAGCTGCCAGGCACGGGCGGCTCGCGAGTGTTGGGTCCAACGCGCGATCGCAGCCTCAGCGTCGCGGAGCAAAGGCAGATGATGGTCCAGGGCGAACGGGACTGCATCTCGCTCGTCCTGCAGGACGGCCGCACGCTCGTCTGCACCCCCGATCATCGAATTCTGCGCGCGGACGGTGAGTGGATCCGGGCCGACGAGCTCGCAATCGGGAAGGATCGGGTCGTGATGGGGCTGGAGGCTCCCCTGGACGAGCCCGGCCCCGGGGAGATCGGTTATGAGCTCCGTGCCGGAGAGCTTCGATTCAGCATGGAAACCGAGCGAGAGCGGGCGCGGATGCTCGCGTTCGCGCGGCTCGTCGGCCACTTGATATGCGACGGATCGATCAGCCTCCAGGGTCAGGGCCGGATGAATGTCGACCAGGCGCTCGATCGCGAGGCAGTCCTCAACGACATCGAACAGATCACCGGCAAGCGCCCCCTGGGCAACCGCTATGATGAGCGCAGGTGGAGCATCGTCCTGCCGCGGGAACTCACCACCGCGGTCAGTGCCCTCGAAGGCCTCGTGATCGGACGGCGTATCGACCAGCCGCCCTCCATTCCTCGGTTCGCGGAGGAGGAGCGGTGTCCCGTGGCGGTGGTGCGGGAGTTTCTCGGGGGCCTCTTCGGCGCTGACGGCCATGCGCCCGTTCTCAAACGACTCGGTTCCGATCCGAAGAGCGCGATTCTCGGCGCGCCGGCGTTCTCTCAGACGGCCAAGCCCGAGCATGTGCCGCAGCTCGAGGAAAAGATGCGGACCCTGATCGGGCTTCTGGTCCGTTGTGGCGTGAAGGCGCGCGGCGCGCGCATCTCGGTATTTCCGGTCCGGCGCTCCGCGTCGAGCTATCCGGCGGCGCGCGACGGCATCGCACGCAGCGAGGTGCGGCTGCAGCTCACCGAGGGCCTGTCGTTCGTCGAGCGTGTCGGGTACCGCTATTGCGTGGACAAGATGCTGCGGGCGAGCGCCGCCGCCGTGTACTGGCGCACGGTGGACACGATCAATCGGCAGCGGCTCTGGATGGCGGACCGGCTGGAGGAACTCAAAGAGAACGACTACCGCTTCACCTTCCATCGGGCGCGCAGAGCAGCGGCCGCAGAGCTCACCACGCAGGAGACGCCGGTTTTCCCCCACTACGCGCTTCTCGAGGGGCATGATCGATTCGATCGGCTGCCGGCGGCGGACCGATTGCCGTTCAAGCCTCTCCATCGGGGGAGCTGCGGCTTCCCCTCCCCGCTCGAGCTCCTCGAGCAGATGGGGGCGCGAGACTGGTTTGCACGGCTCGAGGCTCGCGGAGCCCCGGATGGAGCGAAGCGATACTGCGCGGGGAAGGATTCCCTTGCTGTGCCGACCTTCGCCCTGCAGGTCATCGATCGGCGAGAGGCCGGCAAGCGGCCCGTGTTCGATATCGCGGTGAATGATCTGCAGGCGTTCGTCGCCGCAACCGTCTGTGTCCACAACTGCATCGGCAACTCCGGCCCGCTGCGCCCCGAGATCTCCGCCGCGGTGAAGGCGTCCGATCTCATCGGCTGCTCGGTCCTCTCCGGCAACCGCAACTTCGAAGGGCGGGTGCATCCGGAGGTGCGGATGAACTTTCTCGCCTCGCCACCGCTCGTGGTGGCCTATGCGCTCGCGGGCACGATGGATATCGACCTCGCCACCGATGCGCTCGGGGCCGGCGCCCAGGGGCAGCTCATCTATTTGAAGGACATCTGGCCGAGCCCGCAGGAGGTGCAGCAGACGGTTCTCGCCGCGATCGACCCCGAGATGTTCCGCAAGAGCTACGAGAGCGTGTTCAAGGGAGACGAGAACTGGAACGGCATCCGTGTGCCGGAAGGCAATCTCTATCGCTGGAGCGAGGATTCGACCTACGTCAAGGATCCGCCGTACTTCGAAGGGATGAGCATGACTCCCCCCGGAGTGAGCGACATCCACGGCGCCAGGGTCCTCGCCTTGCTCGGAGATTCGGTCACGACCGACCACATCTCCCCGGCCGGCAACATCGCCCGCAACAGTCCCGCAGCGAAATACCTCGTCGACCAGGGGGTGCAGCCGGCGGACTTCAACTCCTACGGCGCGCGCCGCGGCAATCACGAGGTGATGATGCGCGGTACGTTCGCCAACATCCGGCTGCGGAACCTCCTCGCCCCCGGCACCGAAGGGGGCGTCACGATATACGTGCCGAGCGGGGAGACGATGTCGATCTACGATGCCGCGATGCGTTACAAGAGCGAGGGCACTGCGCTCGTGGTGCTCGCCGGGCGCGAGTATGGGACCGGTTCCTCGCGGGACTGGGCGGCGAAGGGAACCATGCTGCTCGGGGTCAAGGCCGTGATCGCCGAGAGCTTCGAGCGCATCCATCGCTCGAACCTCATCGGGATGGGCGTGCTGCCGCTGCAGTTCCTGCCGGATCAGAATGCGCAGAGCCTCGGGCTCACGGGCAAGGAGGTGTTCGACGTGGTCCTCGGCGCACGCGGAGCCTCGGGTGGGAAAGCGACCGTGACGGCGACACCCGCCGGAGGCGGCGCGCCCATCAAGTTTCAGGCCCGGGTCCGCATCGACACCCCGAAGGAGCAGGAGTACTTCCGTCACGGAGGCATCCTGCAGTACGTGCTGAGACAGCTGGTTGCCGCGAAGGCCGCTGCCTGAGCGCACCGCGCCCCGATTCACGGCTCGACCCGGGCGCTGCGCAGCGGCTTGTCGTCTTCGACCTCGACGGCACGATCACCGCGCGCAACACGCTCGCGCCGTATGTGCTCGGGTTGCTGCGCAAACGCCCCTGGCGGTTCGCTCGGTTCCTGCGCGCGCTCCCCGCCCTCCTCGCCTACCTCCTGGGCCGGCTCGACCGGGGCAGGCTCAAGGCGCGGATGCTTCAGGCGACGCTCGGTCCGTACACGCGCGCCGAGCTTCAGGCGTGGACGGCGCAGTTCGTGCCGCGCCTCATCGGGCGCGCCGTGCGCCCCGGTGCGCTGCGCGCGATCGAGGCGCACCGCCATCGGGGCGACAAGCTCGTGCTCCTGAGCGCGAGCCCCGACCTGTATGTGCCCGCAATCGCCGCGCAGCTGCATTTCGATGAGGTCCTGTGCACCGGTCTTGGCTGGAGGAACGACCGGCTCGATGGGACGCTCACCACCCCCAACCGGCGCGGCGCCGAGAAGGTCCGCTGCATCGCAGCCCTCGCGGGCCGCTATCCGGGGCTGCGCATCGCTGCCTACGCCAACGAGCTCACCGATCTCGACCACCTGAAAGAGGTGGATGAGCCGCTGCTGGTGTGCGGCTCGCGCAGGGCTCGCCGGGCGGCGGCCCGCGCCGGCATCCCCTCCGCACACTGGTGCTGAGCAGCGCCGATTTGACCGCGAGCCGTCGCGGAGTGATATTTTTGCGGTTGGGCTCAGGAACTTACCCCTCGCGTAGCGAGCCGTAAGGGGTAGTGGTCCAGTCAT
>JASHUC010000396.1 GCA_030040235.1 Gammaproteobacteria bacterium
AGTGATTCACCGGGGCGAGAGGCCCGCGAGCCTCGCGCTGCACCTAGCCCTGATCCGCTGGCGACAGCGAGGCACAGTCGAGCACGAGCCTTCCAGGGCGGTCGATCGACGCCGCTCCTCGGATCGCCCGTCTTCCGTCCAGATCATTCGGACCTGCCTCGGCGGTGCGTTCGCCCGGCTGACCGTGTGGCAGGTGATCTTCGCTGCCGCGCTCGTGGTGCTCTTCGCCGCCACCGCGATCGGATTGCGGTGGCTCGGCGCACGCGGATCCTTCTGGGCGATCACCGCCCCGGGGCTACTCGTCGCATGGCTGGCGTCGAGCGAATTCCTCACGCAGATCTCGAAGCTGACGCGAGAGGAGATCGCCGAGCTTGCCCTCATGCCCGGGCTCGGTGTGGCCTCCGCGCAGCGGCGAGCGCTCTGCCGCGCCGTGCTGGCGCCCCCTCTCCTGCCGCTCGCTCTGGTCATGCTACTCGGTTCCGCGGGCTTGCTCTTCAAAGGAGATCCGCTCTCGAGCGTCGGATTTCTCGCGGCGTGCCTGATAAGTATCTGGCTCAGCTACGCGGCCTACGCTCTGCAAAAGCTCGTGACCTTTCAGCCGATCCGCACGAGTTTCATCTCGCAATTCATGCTGCTCTACTTCGGCATCTATATCCCGTTTTCCGTGACTCAAATCCACCACTTTTGGTGGGCATGGTGCGGCCCGGCGCTCTACAGCATTGCGATCGTGTTTGCGCTCGGTTATTCCGCGTGCCGGCTCGCGAGGGCGCCGCATCCGTTTCTCGCCGAGGTGTCGGTCCGCAGCTGGCCATAAGGGATGTCCATGTCATGGGCGGCGGAGGAGCGACCACGCCGCAAGCGCCGCGAGCTTCTGATCGCGTCCCCAGGGAGGAGCGGCCAGCTTGCCGACTGTCGCCACGTCGAGCGTCTTCGGCGGAAGGATGCGTACCGGAACCGGGCACGCCTCGCGAAAGACGTCGCGGTAGAAGCAGCCCTCTGCCGTATGCATGCGCGGATGAGACGCTAGCACCTCGGCAAGGTCACCCGGCTCGCCTTGCTTCGCAACGATAGCGCACACTCGTACTCCGTGGGCCGCAAGGGGTGCGAGCTCCCGTTTGGCTGTGGCCAGCGCCTTCTTCCGCATTCGATCGATCCAGTCCCGCGCCGCCGCAGGCCTCATCTCCGAGGCAGCGTGAAAGCAGAAGCGCTCGTCCTTCCCGAGAATCTCGATCATCGAGTTCGCTATGATTCCGGGGCGCTCGAGCGATCCCTCGACGACCATACAGACTCCCCAGCCCGTGTGCACCGTGATGCCGATAGCGCGTTGGGCGGTCATGAGGTGTGTCTCAGTGACGGCCACCTTTCTCACCCAAGCCCGCCGCAAGCGCCGCAGCCGCGGCGAGCTTCTGCTTCGCCTGCCAGGGTGGCCCGATCGAACGTCGGCACTGCCCCGGCGAGCGCCGCGAGGCTCTCGCGAGCGCCTTGCGCGGCCGCTTCGTGCACGCGCGCGATCAGCGCCACGGCATCCGGAAGCGTGATGCGCCGTGCCCAGGAGTTGTTCACGGGAGCTCACCCCCCGGGGCGAGAGTGATGAGCACCGCCGAGTTGCCGTGCTCGGTGACCCCGACGGTGGCCGCATGCTGCAGGTGCGCGTTTGTCACGAACCCCTCCCCCAAGGCAAGGATAGAAGTCTACGAGCAAACTCCGCCATCGATATTTTTGCTAACGTGAGCACGGCGGCCCTCTGGCGTACGAGCCTTCGATGAATCTTCACCTTTTTCTCGCCTACTGCGTCGCCGTTGCGATCCTCGTGCTGATGCCGGGACCGGTCGTCACGCTCGTCGTCGCCAATTCATTGAGCCACGGCAGCCGGTCGGGTCTGGCGACCGTCGCAGGGGCGAGCACCGGCAACGCGGTCCTGCTCGGTGCGAGCGCGGTCGGGCTGGTCGCGTTCTTCGCATGGCTGAGCGAGATCTTCGAGGTGGTGCGGTGGGCCGGCGCGGCCTATCTGATCTGGCTCGGCATGAAGGCTTGGCGGGCTCACGGCCGGCACGGGCTCGTGAGTGTGCCGGCGGCGAAGCGCTCCTCGCGCGATGTCTTCCTGCAGGGCTTCCTCATTGCGATCACCAACCCCAAGGCGCTCGTCTTCTACATCGCCTTCCTGCCACAGTTCGTCGACTCGCACCTGCCGGCCGGGCCGCAGCTCCTCGTGATGATCGGCACGATGATCGTCATGGCTCTGCTCTCCGACGGCGCCTACGCGCTCCTTGCTGGGCGCACCCGGGTATGATTCGCAGCTCCCGGAAGGCATCGGCTGCAGAGCCGCATCACCGGGACACTCCTGATCGGGGTCGCCTGCGGTCTGCTTCTGGTGCGACGAGGGGGCTGAGGCGGCGCGGCCGGCGAAATCGATGGTCACTGCCGGCCGGCGATTAGAGTGGGTCCGGGTCCCCGAACCACCTCCGCTGCGTCGCACTCCGCCGAGCCGGCTACGTCCGTTACGTCGCCGACTGCAGCCGCGCCTCAGAAGGACAAGTTTGTGGCTCCGAATGGCTACCAGCAGGTCGTCGTTCATGGCAAGACGTACTTCTGCGGGACCGAGTTCATCACGGGTTCGCGCATGAAGCAGAAGGTTTGCCTCACGCAGTTTCAGTTGCAGGCCCGGCAAGAAGCCGCCAGACACTACA
>JASHUC010000397.1 GCA_030040235.1 Gammaproteobacteria bacterium
GGTGTGAACCAGGCTAGAATCGAAGGTGTTGCGGGAGCCCCGCTCATCGCGAAGCAAACCGGCGAGGAAGTCGGCGTGCGCCAGGACTTCTTCGATCATCGGATCGCCACGACGCTGGCGTTCTACAACCTCGATGCGCAGTCGGAAACGACCTACGATCCGGACATCGGCCAGGACGCTGCGGGACCCGGCAGTCACCGCGAGGGATTCGAGCTCAACATCACCTATCAGGTACTGCGGTGGCTCGAGCTCTATGGCAGCTACTCCGGCGACAGAGCCCGCTACACCACTCCATATGACGACGGTACGGGCCACCTGGGCGAATATCTTCCGAACGCGCCCTTCGCGACCGGTCAGTTCAATGTCTATGTGACGAACCTGGGCCCCTGGAGCGGGGGTCTGGAGTACCGGTATCTCAGCAGCTTTCCGCTATCCTCCGGGCCCTGCGTTAACTCCGCAGTTACCACTGATTTCGGACATGGCCTCACCTGCGCCGATGCACCGACGCCGAAGGGCATGGTCTACGGTTCCGGCTACGGGGAATGGAATGGCGACGTCCACTACGCCTTCGGCCAAGGCTGGACAGCCACGCTCGGGATCTACAACATCCTCGACACGAAGGCGAATACCATGGAGTACTGGTATGTCGATCGGCTGCCCGGGGAGCCCTCTTACGGGGAAGCAGACGTACATTTCCATCCCATGGAGCCCACCACGGCGCGCTTCACGATTGCCAAGGTGTTTCCTTAGAACGATCCAGACCGGCGCGCACCCGCAAGAATATCGAGGGTGACTCAATCGCCTGGGCTTTCCGCGGCGCGCCGCGCGATCAGGGCCTCTGTCTCGATCACCTCGGTGACCCGTCCGTCGCGCGCATGGGGCGCCATCAGCTCGCGGATCCGCTGCGCGAGCTCCCCGGCCTTGGCGCCCAGCCGGCCGGGCGCGGTGCTCGACATGGAGTACGCGCGATGGACCAGGGCTTCGAGCGCCGTGGCCCGCCGCTCGATGATCGCGATTCTTTCGAGACGATTGAAGGCCGAGGCGAGCAGCACCGCCTCGTGGCCCGGCCAGTCGGGAGATCGGCGCGCGGCACGCCCGGCATCGTCCACCTCATAGCTTTCGAGGAGCTCGCGATAGGACTCGCGCCAGGCGTTCTGCGGCACCTTGGGGTAGCGATCACCGAAGAGTGCGATGGCGCCCTCGGGCTCGATCCTCTCCTCGAGCCGCTCGAGCGTGCGATGGCGGTCCATCCAATGAAAAGCCCGGCCGATGGTCACGAGCCGGAACGCACCGAGCTCGGGGCCGAGATCATCGGAGGTGCCGCGCACGAAGCGGACCGAGACACGCGAGCGGGTCGCATGCTCGAGTCCGGCGCTCAGCATGGCCGGCTCCGGGTCGATGGCCACCACTTCCGCGACGAGCGGTGCGAAGGCAACGGCGAGCGGCCCCGGCCCGCACCCGAGATCCAGGACCCGATGCACCCGAGTGAGCCCGCACAGGAGCGCCACACGGCGGATGAGCGCTCGGGAATAGGCAGGCCGCCCGGCGAGATAGTAGGGAGCCGCGGACTCGAACCGATGCAGCGGTGAGGCGTCGGATGGCGTCATGGCAGGAGTGGGGTCGGTTCCTCGCGCGGGTCGCATGTCGCGTGCCCGGCTGCAACCCTACAATGGCTCGTATGCCGAAGCCTGCCGTCGACCCGCGCGCGCCGCAAGGCCCCCCCGTCTCGAGTCCCGATGCGCTTCTGGTGCGCGCACTGGGCGTGCGTGAGCTCGCGGCCGCGATCTTCAATTACACGGTGGGCAGCGGAATCTTCGCGCTGCCGGCGATTGCCGTGGCGAAGCTCGGCGGGGCGGCCCCGCTCGCCTATATCGCCTGCGCGATCGTCATGGCCGCAGTGGTCTTGTGCTTCGCCGAGGCCGGCAGCCGCGTCTCGCTCACCGGGGGCGCCTACGCCTATGTCGAGGTCGCTCTCGGGCCGCTCGTCGGGTTCATCGCAGGCGTGATGCTCTTCTTCACCGGACTCACGGCCGGTGCGGCCGTGACGGTCGTCTTCGCCCAGTCGGTCAGCGCGTTCTTCGCGACCCCGCCGCCCGGTCTGACCGGGGCGCTGATGGTGAGTGTCATCGCGGTGCTCGCGTGGATCAACGTGCGTGGGGTGCGCGGCAGCGCGCGCACCGTCGAGGTCATCACCGTCGCCAAACTCCTGCCGCTGCTCGCGTTCGTGTTCGTGGGCGCGGCGTTCGTCAGCCCGCGGCATTTTGCCTGGCAGGCGGCGCCGCACCTCTCGAACGTTCTCGGCACCGCCGGCATCGTGATCTTCGCGTTCTCCGGCATCGAGTCCGCCCTCACCCCGAGCGGGGAGGTGCGGGCGCCCGCGCGCACCGTGCCGCGAGCATCGATCCTCGCGCTCCTCGCAGCCACCGTGCTTTACCTCGCCGTTCAATGGGTGGCGCTCGGGGTGCGCGGGCCGGCCCTCGCGCGCGGCGGTGTGACCCCGCTTGCGGATGCCGCCGGCGCCTTTGCCGGCCCCGCAGGCCGCAGTCTCATGCTCGCAGGCGCGAGCGTATCGATGCTGGGCTATCTGAGCGGTAACCTGCTCGCCGTGCCCCGCTCCTTGTTTGCATTTGCGCGCGACGGCTTTCTGCCCGCCGCTCTGAGCGCCGTCCACGAGCGCTACCGCACCCCGCACATCGCGATCGTGACCTACGCGCTCCTCGTCCTCGCGCTCGCTCTCTCCGGAAGCTTCCAGCAGCTCGCCGTGTTTTCCAACCTTGCGGCATTCGTGCTGTACATCCTATCCGCGATCGGCGTGTGGGCGCTGCGCCGGCGCGACGTACGCACGGCGGGCGAGCCGTTCGTTCTGCCCGGGGGACCGGCGATTCCGATCGCCGCCGTCGTCTTGAGCGCCGGACTCATGATGGAGACGGCGAGCGCTCGCGAGTTCGCGGGCCTTGCGCTCATGGCGCTGCTCGCGGCGGCGCTCTATGCGGTGCGCGGTTACCGCGCCGGGACGAGCAGCTCGAGGCGAAGTGGTGCACGGCGGAAGTGAGGCCGTGCTTCGGCCGTGCCGCGCCGCGGGTACGAGCCGTGCCGTATCATGCGCGGCTCCATGCAGCGCTACATCGAGGTGAAGTTGCGACACGTGGATCTTCGGCGCGCCGGCCGCACGGTTCTCAGGAAGATCGACTGGACGATCTCACCCGGCGAGCACTGGATCTTGGCGGGAGCGAACGGCGCCGGCAAGACGCAGTTGCTGAAGCTCATCGCAGGCAGCGTCTGGCCGACCCCGACGGGACGCGAGCTGCGGCAGTACCGGTGGGGCGGTGAGACGCGGCAAACACCCCTCGAGGCGCAGGAGGAGATTGCCTACATCGGCGCCGAGCGCCAGGACCGCTACGAGCGCTACGGCTGGAACCACACCGTCGAGCAGATCGTCGGGACCGGTCTCAACCGCACCGACATTCCGCTCGAGCCGCTTGGCGCGCGCGATCGGCGGATCATCGCGCGCCTGCTCGAGAGGCTCGCGATCGCGCATCTCACCACGCGGCGCTTTCTGACTCTCTCCTATGGCGAGCGCCGCCTCGCGCTGCTCGCCCGCGCTCTTGCGGCACGGCCGAGGCTGTTGCTGCTCGATGAGCTTCTGACCGGACTCGACGCGGTGAATCACTCCGCGGCGCTGCGCTGGCTCAATCGCACCCGCGGTGCGCGCCTGCCGTGGGTGCTCGCGACGCACCGGCTCGATGAGCTCCCCGCGAGCGCGACGCACGCGCTCGTGCTGCACCGGGGCCGCATCGCCTACCGCGGTCCGCTCACGCGGGCCGCCGTCCGGTCCTGGCTCGGAGTGCGCCGCAGCGTCGCGGCAGCCATCGATGTCCGCGATGCGCGAGCTTCCATCCAGAGGGCGCGCAGCGCAGCGCGCGGCTGCCTCGTGCGCCTGTGGAACGCCTCGGTGTTCGTCGGTGAGCACCCGGTGCTCGAGGACCTCTCGCTCGCGATCAGGCGCGGGGAGTGCTGGGTGATCCACGGTCCGAACGGCGCCGGCAAGTCCACGCTGCTGCAGACTCTTTATGGCGATCACGGCGTCGCCGCGGGCGGCCGCATCGAGCGCGCGGGCATCGGGCCCGGCGTTCCGCTCGAGCTTTTCAAACGCACCGTGGGCTTCGTCGCCCCGCATCTACAGTCGCTGGCGACCCTTTCCTTCGGCATCGCGGGACTTGCGCGCCCGGCGCGTGGGAACGAGGCACGCGTCTCGTCCGAGCGGCCGGAGCTGCGCGTCCGGGAGCTCGTCGAGTCCGGGCGTCACGCGAGCATGGGCCTTGCGAGCCCGCCGAGCGCCGCGGACCGGCGCGCGGCGCGCCGCGAGCTCGCCCGGTTCGGCCTGACCCGGCTCGCCGAGCGCACCATGCGCGAGCTCTCCTACGGGGAGCTCCGGCGGGCCCTGTTCGCGCGGGCGTGGGTGAATCGACCGGCATTGCTGCTTCTCGACGAGCCGCTCGCCGGTGTCGACGCACCGACGCGCCGGGCGCTGCTCGAGGAGCTCGCAAAGCGCGCGCGAGCCGGCACGGCGATCGTCATGGCGACGCATCACCGGCGCGAGTGGCCGCGCGGCGTCACTCACGAGCTCGAATTGCGTCAGGGCCGGATGCGGTATTGCGGACCGGTTCGCCCCGCTTCCGATCGGCGCCCATGAGCTCGCCCCTGCGGATCCTGTTCTTCGTGTCGATGGTCGATGTACTCGGCTTCGGGGTGCTCATCCCACTCATCCCCTACATGGGCGAGCGGTTCGGCGCCTCTCCCGAGGTCATCACGGCGATACTGGGCAGCTATTCGCTGTGCCAGCTGCTCGCCGCGCCCCTCTGGGGCCGCTTGAGCGATCGGTTCGGCCGCCGCCCGATTCTCATCTCCAGCCTCTCGGGCGCATGCCTCTCCTACGGCATCCTCGCGCTCGCACACGGCCTCGTGCTGCTGCTCGTCTCGCGGATGCTGGCGGGGTTCATGGCCGGTAATCTCGCCGCCGCGTTCGCTTACGCCTCCGATGTGAGCGCACCCGAGGAGCGCGCCAAGTCGATGGGCCTGGTCGGCGCGGCCATCGGTGTGGGCTTCATGGTGGGAATTCCCGTCGGCGGTGCGATCGCCGGCAACAACGCCGCGACGGCGAACTTCGTGCGCCCGGCGCTCGTGTCGGTCGGATTGAGCGTGCTCGCCATCCTGCTCGTGAAGCTGAAACTGCCCGAGAGCCGCTCCATCGCGGAACGCACCGCGGGACACGAGCGCGGCCCGAGCGCATTCGCGTTGCTTTTCGAGCGTCCGGCACTGCGCTCCGTCGCGGGGGCGGCGCTGCTCGTCACCTGCGCGCAGGGAATCCTCGAGTCGATCTTCGTCATCTGGGCGTTCGCGCGGTTCGGCGCCGGCCCGCGGACCGTGGGGCTCGCCCTGTTCGGCGTCGCGCTGCTCACGGTCGCGATGCAAGGCGGCTTCGTCCGCAAGCTCGCCCCGCGGCTCGGCGAGGCTCTGCTCGGCGGCTGCGGCGCGGCAGCCTACGCACTCGGGCTGGTGCTGGTGGCCGTGGCGGGCAAGGACGTGCCGCTCGTCGGCGTGGGACTCGCGATCGCCGGTCTCGGCATGGGGGCGTTCACGCCGAGCGCATCGGCGCTCGCATCGCGGCAGTCGAAGGGCGCGGATCGCGGAGCGGTGATGGGAACCTATCAGGCGAGCACGAGCCTCGCGCGCGTGATCGGACCCTTCGCCTCGGGGTACATCTACGAGCTCGCAGGTCCCAATGCGCCGTTCTGGGCGGGTGCTTGTCTTGCGGTTCCGGCAGTATGGCTGCTGTTGCGCTCGCGGCGGCGCGCGCCCGACGTCGAGCTCACCGAGGCCGCTACAGCGTCAGCTCCGCCTCGAAGATCGAGACCGCCTGACCGATGATCCAAACAC
>JASHUC010000398.1 GCA_030040235.1 Gammaproteobacteria bacterium
CGCCCTCGAGGGCCTGCACGGCGTGGCGGCTCGCCGCGAGCAGGCGCGCGAAGCGGTCGAGATCGTTGAGGAACCGGCGCTGTCCGGGCTCGGCCGCCGCACCTGCGAAGTTCCCGTGGGCATAGAATACCGGCAGCAACACGAGCCCGATGCCGGATGCGGCGGCGGCGGCGGCAACGCGCTCGGCGCTCTCCCCGGGATTGGCGTAGGGCTTCCCGTCCCGGTCGTGGTGCACATAGTGAAACTCTGCGACCCGCGTGAAGCCGGCTTCGAGCATCTCGAGGTACGCCAAAGCCGTGATCGACTCGAGCTCATCGGCGCTCATCCGCTCGACGATCCGGTACATCGTCTGCCGCCATGACCAGAAGTCATCCGCGGCCCCGCCCGAGATCTCCGCGAGGCCGGCCATCGCGCGCTGGAAGCCGTGGCTGTGGACGTTCGGCAGTCCGGGAAGCGCGACCGCGTGGCGCTCGTCGGCCGGCTCGGGGCCCACGGGGTGCTCGATGCGCGCAAGTCTTCCGCCCGAGATCGTGAGCCGCACGTTCTCTTCCCACCCGGAGTGCAGCAGCGCCGAGCGAAACCACAGGCGTGTCTGCGGACTCGTGGGTGCTTGCGCGCGCGCAGGCTGGACGCTCGCCGCTTCGGCGCTCGGTGTCGAGGTGCGAGACTCGCGCCCGGTGCTCGGCAGCTCAGAATCCAAGGCCGGCCCCGACGGCGTAGAGTCGGGCATTAACGCCTTCTCCGAGGTCTGCGATACCCTTGGGGTTTTCGATCTTCTCGCCCGTGAAGAGCGCTGCGAGGTTCTTCAGCCCGAGGTCGATGCCAACCTCCCCCTGCCAGTCAACGGCACGGTTTGCGCGTCGGAGAATTCCATGAGCGCCTCACCCGCATGGCTGAGCGTGACGCGCGGCAGCGCTCCGCTCCTCATCAGCGTGCCGCATGCGGGTCTGGATATCCCGCCGGAGTTCGGGCGTGGACTCGTCTCGTCATGGCTCGCACGCCGTGATGCGGATTATTGGGTCGACAAGCTCTATGACTTCGCGAGCGAGCTCGGCGCGACCGTGGTACGCACGAGCATCTCCCGCACCGTGATCGATGTCAATCGAGACCCTTCCGGGGTATCGCTCTACCCGGGACAGACGACGACGGAGCTCTGTCCCACGACCACCTTCGATGGCGATGCGCTCTATATCGCGGGCGCCGAGCCGGACCCGCGCGCGCGGGGGAAGCGCACGGAGCACTACTTCCGCCCGTACCACGAGGCGCTCGCGGCCGAGATCGCGCGCCTGCGCACGCAGCACGGGACGATCGTGCTCTACGATTGCCATGCGATCCGCTCGCGCATTCCGCGCCTGTTCGAAGGCGAGCTGCCCCACTTCAACATCGGCACCAACGGCGGAGGAAGCTGCGCGCCGGCGCTCACCGCGGCCGTGCGCGCCGCGTGTGACACGGCCCCTTTCAGCTCGATCGTCGATGGGCGATTCAAGGGCGGGTACATCACGCGCCACTACGGCCGGCCGGGCGAGGCGGTGCACGCCCTGCAGATGGAGCTCGCTTGCCGAGGATACCTGCGCGAGACGCCGGGACCGATTGCACCGGATGGCTGGCCTCCCGATTACGATCCAGCCGTAGCGGCACCGATGCGCGCCGTGTTGAGGCGCGTTCTCGGTGCCTGTCTCGAGTTCGCGGCGCACGCGGGGGCTCGCCCGGGGGCGTGAGGCGCCGGGCCGTTCACCAGATCTTGCAGACCGTCCCCGGGGGCTTCACGAGCGCAGCCTTCGCCTTGCAGTGAAAGGCGCGCGCGAACTGCGGCATGTTGGCGACGACGCCGTTGATCCGGTAGCGCGCCGGTGAATGCGGATCGACGATCGCATTCGCGCGCAGCCGCTCCGGGCGCTCGTTGCTGCATGCCCACTGCGCAAAGCCCACGAAGAAGCGCTGCTCGGGCGTGAGGCCGTCGCGCTTGGAAAGCGCAAGACCCCGAGTCTGCTTCTTCCATGCCATCCACGCGAGCAGCTCACCGCCGAGGTCGGCGATATCCTCCCCCTCGGTGAGCGCGCTGTTGATCTTGAGGTCATCCACCACGGTGTAACCCGCGTACTGGTCGCGAACGCACTTCGCACGCTCGTTGAACTTGCGCGCATCCGCCGGAGTCCACCAGTTGCGCAGGTTCCCCTTGCCGTCGAACTGCCGCCCCTGATCGTCGAATCCGTGCGTCAGCTCGTGACCGATCGTCCCTCCGGTGTCGCCGTAGTTCGGCGCATCGTCCTCCTTCGCATCGTAGAGCGGCGGAATGAGCACCGCGGCCGGAAAATTGATGTCGTTGAGCTGCGGGTCGTAGTAGGCGTTCACCGTGGAGGGGGTGATCTGCCACTCGTCCCGATCGACCGGCAGGCCGATCTTTGCCGCCTCGCGACGCGCTTCGAAGCTCGCCGCGCGCTCGAGGTTGCCGAAGAAATCGTCCCTGCGGATGATGAGCGTCGAGTAGTCGCGCCAGTGGCGTGGATAGCCGAGCTTGTTGCGCACGGCCGCGAGCTTCGCGAGCGCATGCGCCTTGGTCGCCGGGCTCATCCAGTCGAGCTTTTCGATGCGCTCCTTCATCGACTGCTCGATCTGCGCGGTCATGCGCTCCACGCGCTGCTTGGTGGCGGCGGGAAAGTTTCGCTCGACGAACTCCCGCCCGAGCGCCTCGCCGAGATCCCGGTCCGTCCAGGCGACGCATTTCTGCCAGCGCGGACGATCCTCCTTGGCGCCGAGCAGGTAGGCGTGGTTGAAGTCGAAGTCCTCCTTCACGAACGCGGAGGAGAGATAGGGAGCGGCGGCATCGAGGAGCGCCCAGCGCAAGTACGTCTGCAGATCCGCGAGGCTTTCGCTCGCGATGCGCGCGCTCAGCGCGCGCACGAACTGGGGCTCGGAGACGTTGAGCCACGGGCGTGCCGTGAGTCCGCTCGCCTCGAAGTAGGCGGGCCAGTCGAGCGCCGGGGCCATCTTCTCGAGCGATGCGAGCGTTGCGCGATGGTAGACCTGGTAGGGATCGCGCTCCTCGACCCGCGAGAGCGAGGCTCCCGCGAGCGCCGTCTCGAGGCGCAGCACCACGGCGGCATCCGCCCGTGCGGCCGCGGGCGCTTCGCCCGCGAGCTCGAGCAGCCGCGCGACATGTGCCCGGTAGCGCTCGCGGATCTCCTGGGAGCGGCGGTCCTCCTTGAGATAGTAGTCGCGATCGGGAAGTCCGAGTCCGCCCGCATCGACCGCCGCGATGACCCTGGTCGCATCGCGTGCATCCTGCTCGACGTCGCCGGAGAAGAACAGACCCCCCGTCTGCGTGCGGGTCTGCAGATCCCCGATGAGCTGCGCGAGCGGCTGCTTGCCGGAGAGCGCGGCGATGCGCGCCAGATCGCCCCGCAGCGGGGCGATCCCCGCCGCCTCGACGGCCCCGACATTCATGCAGGCGGCGAAGTAATCGCCGAGCTTTTGCTGATCCGCCGTGCGCGTGGCGAGGGGTCGCGACAGCTCGTCCAGTACACCCCAGAGATACCGGTGCACATCGACCGTGAGCTTGCCGTAGACGCTCCAGCTCGTCTGGTCCGGGGGAATGGGATTCGCCGCCTCCCACCCACCGCACGCATAGGTGTAAAGGTCATCGCACGGATCGGCCGACCGGTCCATGGCACTCGTGTCGAGACTCGGCGTGTACGGCAGCGAGGTGTACGGGCGATCCGCGATGGGCGATGCCGCCCGAGGGGCGGAGGAACTCACTTGCGCCCGTGTGGGTAATACGATGGAAGAGCCCGTCCGCGCTTGGGCGCGGGAGCCCACCACGAGGAACAGCACCGCACCACAGAGGGCAGCGGTGCCCGAGACTCGAGCGGACGTGCTGTGCATCTCGATTCTTCCGCGGCAATGATTTCGCTAGTGTAGCAGTCGAGACACGAGCGCCGCGGGCGAGAAAGCTGCTAGCCTGCCCGGGCGAGCATGCAGGCTGACGGGGGGCAAACGACATGGCGTGGAAGCGCCGGCGGTTCCGCGGATCGGATTTGAGGCGAGCGATCAATATCAGCGACCTGCGCGAGATCGCGCGCCGCAAGGTGCCGAATTTCGTCTTCGAGTACGTGGAAGGGGGCGCCGAAGACGAAGCCACCCTCAAGCGAAACCGTGCCGCCCTCGAGGCGTTGCACTTCGTTCCGCAAACGCTCGTGGACACCTCCACGCGCCATCAGCGGATCGAGCTCTTCGGGCGGCCAAGCGCCGCGCCGATCATCCTCGCACCCACCGGCGGCAACGGCATGCTCTCCCCGCAGGGCGACCTCGCGCTCGCGCGCGCGGCAGCGGCCCTGGGCATCCCCTTCTGCCTGAGCACCGTCTCGACCGTGCGCCTGGAGCGGGTGGCTGGCGAGGCCGGCGGGCGGTTGTGGATGCAGCTGTACGTCATGCGGGACAAGAAGGTCGCGGAGGACATCGTGGCGCGTGCCGCCGAGGCGGGCTACGAGGCGCTCGTGTTCACGACCGATGCCAACGTGTTCGGCGCCCGGGAATGGGATGTTCGAAACTACCGCCGCCCCGGCAAGCCCACGGTGCGCAACCTCATCGATGCGCTGCGTCATCCACGCTGGCTGTTCGAGGTGCTCATCCGCGACGGCGTGCCGCAGTTCGAGAACTTCGCCTCGTTCCTGCCGCCCGGCTCGGCGAGTGCGCTCGGAGGCAGCACGGTCATCCCGAAGATCTTCGGCTCGACGCTCAACTGGGAGGATATCGGCTGGCTGCGCGGGATCTGGCCTGGCAAGCTCGTGGTGAAGGGCGTGCTGAGCGTCCCCGACGCCGAGCGAGCCGCCGCACTCGGCTGCGACGGCATCGTGCTCACCAATCACGGCGGGCGGCAGCTCGATTACTGCGTCTCCTCCATCGACGTGCTCCCCGAGATCGTGCGGGCGGTCGGGCAGCGTACGGCCATCATTGTCGATGGGGGCTTTCGCCGCGGCTCGGATGTGATCAAAGCCCTTGCGCTCGGGGCCCAGGGCGTCATGATCGGCCGGGCGACCCTGTACGGACTCGCGGCGGGCGGAGAGCGCGGCGCACGGCGCGCCCTCGAGATCCTGACGGGCGAGATCGATCGCACGCTCGGGCAGCTCGGCTGCCGCTCCGTGAGGGACCTCGGACCGCAGCTGCTGCGGAGCCCGGGACCGGCGCCGGGAAGCTGAAGAGCGAGAACTCGATGCCCTGGCTCACGGCTGCATTTCTCGCCGCGCTCGGCTGCGGCACCGGCTTGAGGCTGTGGCTCGCCTCGCGTCAGATCCGGGCGGCCAGGGACCACCGCGACCGCGTCCCTGCACCCTTCGCCGAGCAGATCTCGCTCGCCGAGCATCGCAAGGCGGCCGACTACTCCAGCGCGCGCGTGCGCCTCGGACAGCTCGAGGCGGTGGTGGATGCGCTCGTCGTGCTCGCACTCACCCTGGGGAGCGGTATCGCGGCGATCGATGCGCTCTGGGGACGCCTCGCATGGAGCGAGCCGTGGCGCGGGCTCGCGCTCATCGTGAGCGTCGTCGCGCTCACGACGCTTGCGGGATTGCCCTTCTCGATCTGGCGCACGTTCCGCATCGAGGCGACCTTCGGCTTCAATCGAACCACTCCTCTCATCTATCTCCTCGATCGGCTGAAGGGCCTCGCGCTCGCGCTGGCGATCGGCGGTCCGCTCGCGCTCGGCGCACTCGAGCTCATGGAGCACGCGGGCCGGCTCTGGTGGCTCTATGCCTGGCTCGGGTGGCTCGTGGTCTCCTTCACGCTCGCCTGGGCGTGGCCGGCGCTCATTGCGCCGCTCTTCAACCGCTTCACGCCGCTCGGTGATGCCGCGCTCAAGGCCCGCATCGAGACGCTGCTCGAGCGCTGCGGTTTCGCCTCCAAAGGGGTGTTCGTGGTCGACAGCTCACGCCGCACCGCGCACGGCAACGCCTACTTCACCGGCGTGGGGCGCAGCAAGCGCATCGTATTCTTCGACACCCTGCTCGAGGATCTCGCAGGCGCCGAGATCGAGGCCGTGCTCGCGCATGAGCTCGGGCACTTCCGTCTGAAGCACATCCGCAACGGGCTGATCGTGTCCGCGGGAGCATCCCTCGCGGGCCTCGCGCTGCTCGGGTGGCTCGTGCACCGGCCCTGGTTCTACAGCGCCCTCGGCGTGCCCACGCCGTCGGCCGAGTGCGCCCTGCTGCTCTTCCTGCTCGTCGCTCCGGTGTTCCTGTTCTTCGCGACGCCCGTCGCGACGTTCTGGTCACGCCGGCACGAGTTCGCCGCGGATCGCTTCGCCGCCGAGCACGCCAGCGCCGCAGATCTCGCGGCCGCCCTCGTCAAGCTCTATCGAGAGAACGCGACGACGCTCACGCCCGATCGGATCACCTCGGCGTTCTACGACTCACACCCCCCGGCGCTCACGCGCATCGCCTATCTGCGCAAGCTCGCGCAGCGGCCGGCGGCTTAGCCCGCTCTCAGCTCGCCTCGCGCCGCAACGCCTCCGCCGCGACACGATCGGCAGAAGCGGCGCTCACGCGCACCGGCGCCGTCTCGAGGAGGAGCAGACACAAGAGGCCGCCGGCAACGGCGCACGCGGTCTGGATCAGGATCGGGGTGGTGGCGCTCCAGGCATCGGCGAGCGCGCCGGCGACCGAGGTGATGCCGAAGCCCCCGACCACCTCGCCGACGCACACGACGAGGCCCATCGCCGTCGCGGCGTAGCGCCGCGAGATCGTCTCCCCGGGGATGACGCCCATGTAGAGCGGGAAGGTTCCACTGCCGAACCAGCCGGCGAACATGAGCACGCCGATGAGGATCGGCGGTCCCTGGATGTACAGCGCCGCGAGCGGCGTCAGCACGCCGATGAAGCAGAACGCGATCATCACCGGCTTGCGCCCGAAACGGTCGGAGAGGGCGGGAACCGTGAACGAGGAGAGCGCGGAGGCGATGCCGAGCGCCGTCATGAGATAGCTCATGACGGTCGGGGTGAAATGCCGGTAATCCGTGAAGAACTTCGGCAGGAACGTCCATCCCATGATGAACCAGCAGACCATCACGACCGAGATGAGGCAGCACAGGAGGATGTTGCGCACGCCGAGCATCGCCGCAAGTCCCATGCGCTCGCCGCTGCCGCCGAGCCCGTGAATGTCGACCGCCGCCTGGGTCGCCTTGTCGGGCTCGCGCACCCACAGCAGTACGGCGAGCGCGCAGAGCAAGCCGGGGACGCCGGCGAGGAAGAACGCGGAGCGCCAGCTGAGCGCCTGGGCGAGCGCGACGAGCAGCAGCGGCGCGAGACTTTGACCGAGCACCGAGGAGAAGAAGTTCTGCATGATGCCCGCATTGATGCCGCGGCGGCGCTCGGAGGACTCGACCGCCATCAATGCCAGGCACACCGGCAGGAACGGCCCCTCGACCGCGCCCATGACCACGCGCGAGGCGAGCAGCACGGGAAACGAGCGTGCGAAGCCCGCGATGAACGAGCACACCGAGAAGATGAGCAGGAAGCCGAGCAGGAAGGGCTTGCGCACGCCGCTCGCATCCGACCAGCGCGCGATGAAATAGGCGCCCAGTGCCCAGGTGATGGAGAGTCCGGAGCCGATGAAGCCCGTCTCCGTATTGCTGAGCGGGATGTCGTGCTCGATGAACGGCACGAGGATCGTGCCGGCATTGCGGTCGAAGAATGCGATGCCGAAAGCGAACCCGAGCAGCAGCAGCAGGCCGTTCTCGTAGGTGAACACTCCGCCCCGGTTGGAATCCGCGCTCATGGGCTCACTCGCTGCGCCGGTAAAGCACGGCGCCCTCCGCAGCGTGCCACATCTCATCCGCCGCAGGGTGATGCATTTCCTCGAGCAGATGCCCTGCGAGGCCCGCGCAGCGGGCCGTGAGGACGATGCCCCGCATTGCCTGCGTCGGGATGTCCGCTTCCCGGAGCGCGACAGCGATCGCCGCGCTCGCGTTGGTGGGCAGCGTCCGGCCGAGCACCTCGAGGAGCGCCCCCTCGAGCAGCCGCAGCGCCTCGATGTAATCGCCGCGCCCGCCGTGCGCGCGAGCGATCTCGATCAGGCGAGCGACGCGCGGATCGGCCGCGCGATGCGTCGGATGGCCAAACCCGGGAACCGGCTTGCGCTCAGCCCGAAACGACTGAACGATCTCCAGGGCCCGAGCCGGGCGCTCGGCGGCGGGCGCGCCGACGATGCGGTCGAGCACCTCGGCGCAGCGGCTGGCGGTGCCCGCGAAATGATCGCCGACGCCGAGCAACCCCGCGGCCACCGCTCCCTGAATCGACTCGGGCGCGCCGAGCAGCGTGAGCCGCGCGGCGACCACCGAGGGCACGAGCCCGTGCTCCATGATCGCGACCATCACCGCATCCGTCACGGCGATCTGCAGGGGCGTGCCCTGCCGCCCGAGCAGGTGAAACAGCAGCATCTCCGTGAAGGAGAGCTTGCCCACGAGGTCGCGCACGAGATCTCGTCCGCGTACCTCGATGCGGTCCGCGGTGACTCCGCAGAGCTCGGTGTGGCTTTTGCTCGTCATGTGCAACTCCGGGCGGCGAGGCCGGAACGGTAACGCATTGACGCCTCGCGGGAAAAGCCCCACGCGCGAACATCACGCGAGCGCCGGATGGATCACGCCGGAACTTCGAGGCCACACTCCTCTCAACGCGACGGCGTTCGGGCCAGCGGCCAGTAGACCTCGGTGCGCCATTGCGCGGGGTCTGGATGCTCCGCCGGATCGGTGACGTAGGACTCCCAGGGGGCGCCTCCCACCCGGTAACCCTGCGCTTCGATCCAGCGCTCGATCGCCGCATGGGTTTCCGGGAGTTGCTCGTACGGACCCGCATGCACCGCAAACGCAGCGGGCCCCGCCGGCAGGTGGCCCGCTTGCATGTCGCCCGAAGCCGCGGCGGGCGCCGCGAGTGGCATCGCCGCCTCGACCGTCCAGAGCCCGGGTCCCATGGCGAGGTAGCGGGCGAGCGGCCAGCCGGCGATCGGCAGGCCCGCTCGCTGACCGTAGCCGAAGAGCTCGCCGAAGCACTCCGCGAGCATGCTCGAGAGCTCGCTGCGGGCGATGCGACGGCGAATGAGCAGCAGGGGCTGCTCCGAACATTCCTTGCGAGTGATCGTCACTGTCATGGCGATGGCCCTCGGTGGAGAGAACGATGGCGTATGGAAGAGCCGGATGCACGGGCTCGCGCGTGAAGCGATGGCGGCGTGACGCGCCCACGTGTCCCGGCGCATCCCGGCACGACGTTGCGCGCGATAGTCACGCGGCGCGATGGCAAATTGCTTGCGAAAGGCGCGCGTGAACACCTCATGGCTGTGGAATCCCGCATCGGCAGCAATCGAGCTGATCTGCCTGCGGTTTGCCAGGAGCTCGTATGCGGCGCGCTCCAGCCGCAAGCGCAGCGAATACTGCTTCGGAGTTTCACCGAGCAGCGTGCGCAGCGCCCGGTGCACGTGGAATGCGGACCACCCGGAGCGTTCGGCCAGCCTGCGCAGACTGCCCGGGCGACGCACGACGCTCTGAACGATGCTCAGGAGTTCGTGCCGGTGCATGCAGGCATCATAGGCTCGGAAAGTCAGCGCGCTTGATGTTTCTTGCGGTCCGTGGCGCAGCCGCCATGACAGCAGTCCCGACTGAATCGGCGTCAGCGCGCCGTGCTGTCCGCAGCGTGCTGCGACACTTCGGCGCGGCCGGTCACGGGATTCGCGTAATGGAAGGGAATGTCGTAGACCACCGGAAACATCTCGAACTTCATCGTCGGGGGAGCATCCGGCGGCACGACCTTGCTCTCGCCCGGCGGTCGAGGCGATGCGGCGTGCGCCCAGCCCCCGATGTAGCTCGCGGCGAACGTGTTGTAGACGTGGTCCGTGGAGATCTTCCAGATGCCGTGGACCTTGACCGCCTCGTTCTCGTAGACGCCGGCGGCGATGGCGGCCCGCGAGCCGAACGCCATCTGCTGAAGCGCGCGGCTACGAATCCTGGCGGTCCTGCCGTCGGGGGCCACGTCGATCACCGGCTGCAACTGCAGGTGATCGCCGAGCATGTTCGCAACCGGACCCTCGTGGCCGCGCCCGAGACCTTTCAGCAGGAACTCGTGGATGTGCTCGCGGCCCTCGTATACCCCGCGCTGCGCGAGCTCCATCGAGCCGTTCGCGGCGAATAGATTCGAAAGATCGGTCCAGAGATCCTTGTCGAGGTAGTAGCCGTAGGCGTCCTCGAGATTCTCGAGCTCGTCGTAATCCTTCACCCGCTCGATGATGTGCTGCGCGCGGGCGAGCGTCGCCCCGACGTTCCGGACGCGCGGCGCATTCCAGCGCCGGCCGGTCGGTGCGAGCGTCGCGGCCACCGCCGCCGCACTCGGCGCGCCGACCTGCGGGTAGTGCGGCGGCCGGCCCGTGACCGGATTTCGGTAGTGGAATGGCGGCACGAACGCCTGCGGATAGATCGCGTAGATCTCGCTCGGCGGGCGATCGGGCGGAAGCTCAGCGCTCGCCTGCGGTACCGGCTCGGCGTCGCGCGCCCAGCCCTTGTCGTAATCGGTGATGAAAGTCGGATAGTAATGCAGCGACTTGAACTTCCATACGCCGCCCTGCTTCACGAACGTGTTCTCGAAAGTGCCCTCGCTCCACTTCCCCCACTTCTGGTACACGCCGGTCATGTCGAGCTCGCGGCCGCGAAGGCGGGCCGTCTCGCCATCGGGCGCGACATCGACGATCGGTTGCAGCTGGATGTGATCGTTCAGCCATCCATAGGTCAATCCGTCATGGCCGAGGAGGTTCAGAAACTCGCGGACGCGGTGCTTGCCGACATAAACGCCGCGCTGTCCCATCTCGATCGTGCCGTCGTCGGCGAACAGGTCCGCGACCTGATCCCACATCGCACGGTCGACGTAATAGCCGTAGATGCGCTGCAGGTTCTCGAGCTGCTGCGCATCCTGAAGGAGGCTCGCTCGCTGCAGGAGCTCGGCGGCTTCCCGTGCGGTCGCCGCATCCGAATGCGCGCATTCGCCCGCTGCGGCCGTCGCTGGAGCCGTCACGGTCCAGACCTCGGCTCCGGAGGCGGTCGTCCCGGGGTTGGTGTAGTCGAACGGTGCAATGCAGGCCTTGGGGAAGCCCCCGCAGGACTCACGAGGCCGATCGGGCGGATGTGCGAGATGGCGG
>JASHUC010000004.1 GCA_030040235.1 Gammaproteobacteria bacterium
CTCGCCGAGGCGACCGACGCCACCGCTGCCGCGGCGTTGACGCCGGAGCTTTTCAGGGCGCTCGTCGGCAGGGAGGGACGGCTCGTCGTGACCGTCGAAGCGACCGAGCGGGAGATGCGCTACCAGGGCATCGTGCCGCTTGCCGGGCAGTCCTTCGCGGAATGTCTGGAGGGCTACTTCGCCTCCTCCGAGCAGCTGCCCACCCGTGTGCGGCTGGCCGCCGACGAGGGCCACGCTGCGGGGCTGCTCATCCAGCAGCTTCCCGGAGCGCAACCTTCCGAGGGGGAGGGCCCCGAGGCGCGATCGGCCTGGCAGGACGCCCAGCACGGCATCGGCACGGTGCTCCCCAGCGAGCTCCTCGGCTCTCCGGTGGAGCGTGTGCTCACGCGCAACTTCGGCCAGCAGGATCTACGGCTCTTCGCCGGCTTACCGGTGCGCTTCGAGTGCCGGTGCGACCCGGGGCGCGTCGCGAGCCTGCTCCGCGCGCTCGGAGCGCCGGAGGTGCGCGAGGTGCTCGCCGAGCAGGGCGCCGTGACGGTCACCTGCGACTTCTGCAATCGCTCCTATCGGTTCGACGCGGTGGATGTCGAGGAGCTGTTCGCCGGCGGCGCGATACCCGAGGCACCGCAGTCAATGCAGTAGTCTCGCTAATGCAGTAGCGTCGCTGCGCCACGGTCGCGCGCCCGGTGGCTCGCACGCGCGGGCGGATCCTCGACCGTGCGCAGATAGGCGCTACCGCCGAGCCTGCGCATCTGATCGAGCACCCAGTCGCGCCGCCCGAGTACGTAGCGCGACGGGCGGTCCACGTGCAGCAGGTGCGGGTTCGGCAGCACGGTCGCAAGGAGCGCCGCCTGTTCGGGGGTGAGCCGCGCGGCCGGCTCGTGGAAGAATTTTCGCGCGGCCGCTTCCACTCCGTACACACCGGGGCCGAATTCCGCAATGTTGAGGTACACCTCGAGAATGCGCTCCTTCGGCCAGCAGGTCTCGAGCAGCACGGTGAACCAGGCCTCGAGCCCCTTGCGTACGAAGCTGCGTCCCGGCCACAGAAACAGATTCTTTGCGACCTGCTGCGAGATGGTGCTCGCCCCGCGCAGCCGCTTGCCGCGCTCGCTCGCCCGGACGGCTTCCCGGATGGAACGAAGATCAAAGCCGGCGTGGAAGGGGAAGTCCTGGTCCTCCTCGGCGATCACGGCGAGCGCTGCGTTCGGGGATATGCGCTCGAGGTCGACCCACTCGTACAGCGTGCGGTAGCGCCGATCGTGTGCCAGGGCCGCATCGAGACGCGCGCGGAGCATGAAGGCGCTCGTCACCGGATGCCACCACCGCAGCAGCGCGACGGGCACGGCCGAGAGCAGGAGCGCGGCGAGAACGGCGAGCCCGACGAATTTGAGCAGTGCGCGCAAGACTAGCGGGGCGCCTCGCCCCAGCGGGCTTCGGTCATGCGCTCGTGCCCCGCGAGGTCCCGATGCGAGCGGATGTGACCGAATCCCCGCACGAGCAGCTCGCGTGCGACCTCTGCCCCCTGGGCCGCACCGTGCTCGAGCAGCAGCCAGGCCCCGCGCTCGAGGTGTTCGGGAGCTGCGCGGATGATGCTGCGCAGGTGGCCGAACCCGTCGCCGCCCGCCGAGAGCGCGATGCTCGGCTCGAACTGCAGCGGCGGTGATTGAAGGAGCGGATCGCTGCTCGCGATATAGGGGGGGTTGCTCAGCACGAGATCGAAGCGCCGCCCCGCGAGCGGAGCGAACCAGTCTCCGGCGAGCAGCTCGATGTGGCGCGCGGCGAGCTCGCTCACGTTGCGGCGCGCGATGCCGAGGGCCTCCTCCGACAGATCGGTCGCCACGATCCGCCAGCCGGGGCGCTCGCGCGCGAGCGCCAGAGCGATCGCGCCGGATCCGGTGCCGAGATCGGCCACGTGACCCGCCGGATCGGGCCGCAGCGCGAGTGCCCGCTCGATGAGGAGCTCGGTTTCGGGGCGCGGCACGAGCACACCCGGGCCGACCGAAAGCTCGAGGGACCAGAACTCCTTGCGCCCGAGGAGATAGGCGAGCGGCTCGCCGCGCGCGCGGCGCTCGACGAGCGCGAGATAAACGTCCCGCTCACGCTCGGTGCGCTCCTCGTCCGCGTGGGACTGAACGCGCGCGCGACGGCTCTGTAATACGTGCGCGAGGAGCAGCTCCGCATCGAGCTGGGGATGCTCGAGCGCCGGGGCGAGCCGGCGCCCGGCCTCGCGGAGCAGCGCTGCGGTCGTGAGACTCGAGGTCACCGAGAGACTCGCCGCCCCGGAACTCATCTGGAATTCCCGCGATGGCTCTGAAGGATCAGTATCCGCCCACCCGCCCGCAATCCATCGGCGAGGTGCTCGATACCGGTTTCAGAATCTTTCAATCAACACTCCTGCCGTCCCTGCCGTACGGCGTGCTGTGGGTCATCGCGATGCAGCTCGCGAGCATCCACGATCTCGCCGCCGGGCGCCCGTTGCGCTCCTTCGCGGCCGCCGACCTGACCTGGTGGCTGTGGTACGGCCTCGGGATCATGCTGGCGCTTTGCCTGTGGACGGCCATGATTCTACGACAGAGCGCGCTCGCCTCCGGAACTGCCACCTCGGTCCGCACCGAGCTGGTGCAAGGCGTAGAGCTCGCGGACGCGGATGTCGGGTAAGATTTGGCCGTGCACCTGCTGCTCATCGAAGACGATCAGGAAGCTGCGCAGTTTCTGCTCAAGGGGCTTCGCGAGAGCGGATACACCGTCGATCATTCCGCCGACGGCCGGGAGGGGCTCTCGTGCGCGACGCAGGGACGCTACGATCTCATCGTGACGGACCGGATGCTGCCGCACATGGACGGACTCGCCCTGGTCAAATTCCTGCGCGAGCAGGGAGTGCGTGCGCCGGTGCTGGTCTTGAGCGCTCTCGGCACCGTGGATGATCGCGTGCAGGGCCTCAAGGCGGGCGGGGACGATTACCTCGCGAAGCCCTTCGCCTTCTCCGAGCTCCTCGCGCGCATCGAGGCACTGCTACGGCGAAGCACCGCGGACAGCGCTCCGACACGCCTCAGGGTCGCGGATCTGGAGATGGATCTGCTGCGGCGGCGCGTGGTGCGCGGCGGGCGCGAGATCGAGCTCACGGCGCGCGAGTTCAAGCTGCTCGAGTTTCTGCTGCGCCATGCAGGCCAGGTGGTGACGCGCACGATGCTGCTCGAGGGCGTGTGGGATCTGCACTTCGACCCGCAAACCAATCTGATCGACGTGCACATGAGCCGGTTGCGCCAGGCCGTCGACCGGGGCTTTGCGCGGCCGCTCATCCACACCGTGCGCGGCGCCGGGTACGTGATTCGCGATGAAGATCAACCCGCTTAGAACCTCCGCATTCCGCTTCGGGCTCGGATACGGTGTCATCTTCACGCTCGGGGTCAGCGCGCTGCTCGGAATCGTGTACCTGCTCACCGAGAAGGTGCTCAATAACGGAATCGACCAGCTGATCGCCACCGAGCGCGAAGGCCTCATCGACGAGTACAACCGCGCAGGCCTCAGCGGACTCGCCACCGAGCTCACCTATCGGGAGGACAGCTTCGGGCGCACCGGCGCCGTCTACCTGCTCGTCAACAGCAACCTCGAGAAGGAAGGCGGCAATATCCAGAACTGGCCGACGGGCCTACCGGGAGATCCCTGGACGCAGTTCATCCTGCAAATCCCGGGGCCGCACGACGATGTGGTGCGTCATTGGGTGCGTGCCAGCGTCACGCCGCTCCCGGACGGGCATCGGCTCCTGGTCGGCATGGACGTGAGTCAGCAGGATCAGTTCATCGAGACCTTCCGCAAGGCGACGCTGTGGGGCATCGGCCTCACGGCCCTCGCGGGTGTGCTCGCCGGCAGCTGGCTCAGCCGCCGCCTCTCGCGCCGCGTGCAGCGCGCCGCCGAAACCTGCGATGCGATCGTCGGGGGAGACCTGTCGCGGCGTCTGCCGGTCACAGGCCGGCACGACGAGTTCGATGCGCTTGCGCAGGCCGTCAACTACATGGTCGAGCGGCTGGGGGAGAAAACGCAGGTGCTGCGCACCAGCTTCGACAGCGCAGCCCATGACCTGCGCGCACCGCTTTACCGCCTGCGGGGACGACTGGAGGACGCGATGCGCAACCCGAGCGCCGATGAGTCCGTGCACCGCGGCGTCGAGGCCTCTCTGCAGGAGCTCGATCATGTGCAGCGCACGCTCTCGACGCTGCTGCAGATTGCGCAGGCCGAGGCGGCCCTCTCGGTCGCGAACAGCGCGGCGGTCAACCTCGCCGAGCTCGCCTCGGACATGGCCGAGCTCTACGAGCCGGCGGCGCGCGAGCGGGAGCTCGAGCTCACGGTCCAGGCCGATTCGAAGTGCGACGTGCGCGGCAACCGTCAGCTCCTCGCGCAGGTGGTCGCCAATCTCGTGGAGAACTCCCTCAAGTACGTCCCTGCAGGCGGACGCATCGAGGTAAAAGCCGAACGGGTCGGGCCGAGCTCGCGCCTGACGGTCGCCGACAACGGCCCGGGGATTCCCGAGGGGGAACGCTCGCACGTGCTCGAGCCTTTCGTGAGGCTGGCCGGCGCCGAGGCCTCCGGCACGGGCCTGGGCCTGAGCCTCGTTGCGGCCATCGCCAAGCTGCACCACGCGCAGCTCGCGCTCGAGGACAACCACCCCGGCCTCAAGGTGGTGCTCGAATTCAGCCCGGCGTGAGCGCCGGTCCCGCGCCCGCCGCCGCGGGTGCCGAGGGCAAACCGTGCACCAATTTCGTCAGCACCTCGAGATCGATGGGCTTGACGAGGTGTGAATCGAAGCCCGTCTCGCGCGTGCGGCGCCGGTCGGTCTCCTGACCCCAGCCGGTGAGCGCAACGAGCACGACCTCCTTGCCCCAGGGCTCGCCGCGGATGCGGCGCGCCACCTCGTACCCGTCGACCTTCGGCAAGCCCAGATCGAGCAGGATGATGTCCGGCCGGAAATCTCGCGCCACCGCGAGCGCGAGCTCGCCGTCGGGGGCGGTGCGCACCCTGTGGCCCGCCATTTCCATGAGCGCTGCGAGGCTCTCGAGGGCGTCCCGGTTGTCATCGACGATGAGGATGCGGCGGCACACCGGCGTTGCCCCGGTGCCGGCGGCGCCCTCACCTGCCGCGCTGCCGTTTGCCGGTGCGGCGCGCGGCCTGGTCGCGGAACGGGCCGGGCCGGGGCGACGCGGCAGGCGTACGGTGAACTCGCTCCCCCGGCCGGGACCTTCGCTCGCCGCGCTGACCGATCCCCCGTGCAACTCGACGAGCCGGCGCACCAGCGCGAGCCCGATGCCGAGTCCGCCCCGCCCGCGCTCATCGGCACGCTCGACCTGTGTGAACAGCTCGAAGATCCGCGGCAGCTGATCCGGGGGAATGCCGATACCGCTGTCGTGCACACGGATCTCCACCCACGCGCCGTCCCGGCGTGCCGCGAGGGTGATCCGGCCGCCGTTGTCGGTGTATTTCGCGGCGTTCGCGAGCACGTTCCCGATGGCCTGGGTGAGTCGAGTGAGATCACCCTCGAGACTCACGGTGGTGTCCGGAACGTCGACCTCCAGGTGGTGCTGCTTTTCCGCGAGCAACGGCTGCACCGTCTCGACCGCCCCCGCAATCACCGCGCCGAGCTCGAGCGGCTCGCGCGCGACGTTGATCTTGCCGCGCGTGATGCGCGAGACGTCGAGCAGGTCATCCACCAGGCGGCTCAAGGAGGCGAGCTGGCGCTCGATCACCTCGCGGGTCCACACGAGCTGCGCGTCCTCCAGGGCCTTGCGCTGCATGATCTCCACGGCGTTGCGGATGGGCGCGAGCGGATTGCGCAGCTCATGGGCGAGCATGGCGATAAATTCGTCCTTGTGGCGGTCGGCCTCCTTCAGGCGCTGCTCGATGCGCGCGCGCTCGGCGATCTCGTCCCGTAGCGCGAGATTCGCGGCCGCGAGCTCGGCGTTCGCGCGCTCGAGGTCGCGGCTGTACTGCGCGAGCTCGCGGGTCTTCTCCGCTTTGAGCTCGGCGTTCGCCTCGGCGAGCTCGGCGTTCGCCTGCTGCAGCTGACTGTTGAGCGACTGCAACTCGCGGCGCTTCAAATGCAGCTCGACGAGCACCGAGACCTTGCCGCACAGGATCTCCGGCATCACCGGAACGTGCACGTAATCGACCGCTCCGACCTTGTAGCCCTTCAGCCGGTCGAGCTCGCTCACGTTCACGGCGGTCACGAAGATGATCGGCGTGCGCTCGAACCGCGGATGCTCGTGGATCAGGCTCGCGGTCTCGAAGCCGTCCATCTCGGGCATGTTCACATCGAGCAGGATGACCGCGTAATCGGCGGCCATGAGCTTCTCGAGCGCCTCGCGCCCCGAGCTCGCGCGCACCAGGTTGTGTCCGAGGTCCTCGAGGATCGCCTCGTAAGAGGTGAGCCGTGCCGGGTGGTCGTCCACCAGCAGGATATTGACCGTTTCAGACACCTGCTCGGCCATCGTCAGGCGCGGTGCAGTCCCCGAGGAGCGCCGCCAGGCGCGCTGCGCGTGTGGCTCATCGGTGCAGCCACATGCGAACGAGCGACAGCAACTGCTCGGTGTTCACGGGCTTTGCAACGTAGTCGGATGCGCCGGCTTCGAGGCACTTCTCCCGGTCGCCCTTCATGGCCTTGGCCGTGAGCGCGATGATCGGCAGCAGGCGGAACTTCGGGTTCTCGCGAATGCGCCGGATCGTCTCGTAACCGTCCATCTCGGGCATCATGATGTCCATCAGGACGAGCGACAGCTCCTCCGTAGTCTCGATGAGCTTGAT
>JASHUC010000399.1 GCA_030040235.1 Gammaproteobacteria bacterium
GCCGCGGGAACGGCTCACCGCAGCTTGAGCAGCCGGATGGCGTTCTCCTTGAGAATGAGCGGGCGCACCTCGGGCTTGATCGGAAGCTTCTCGAAATCGCCGAGCCAGCGCTCGACCGTGAGCGCCGGATAGTCCGTCCCGAACAGCACCCGATCCTTGAGCAGGCTGTTTGAGTAGTGCACGAGGTTCTGCGGGAAGTACTTCGGCGACCAGCCGGAAAGATCGATGTAGGTGTTCGGCTTGTGGGTCGCAATGGCGAGCGCCTCGTCCTGCCAGGGAAAGGAGGGGTGCGCCATGATGAGGGTGAGCGTCGGAAAATCCGCCGCGACATCGTCGAGATAGATCGGGTTCGAGTATTTGAGCTTGACGCCCATGCCCCCGGGGAGCCCGGCACCGACCCCGGTCTGACCGGTGTGAAAGAGCGCGGGCAAGCCCGCCTCCGCGATGACCTCGTAGAGCGGATAAGCGAGGCGGTCGTTCGGGTAGAACGCCTGCATCGAGGGGTGGAACTTGAACCCCCGCACGCCATAGTCCTCGATCAGGCGGCGTGCCTCGCGCACGCCCATCTTCCCGCGCGCCGGATCGATACTCGCAAAGGGAATGAGCGCGTCGTTGTTTTCCGCGGCGACCTCGGCCACCTCCTCGTTCGCGATGCGCCAGTGACCGGCGGCAGCCTCGGCGTCCACCGTGAAGATGACCGCCGCCATGCGGCGCTCGCGGTAGTACTGCGCAACCTCGGCGGGCGTCGGGGGCTTGCCGGAGCGAAAATACTTCGCCATCGCATCGTCGAAGTCGCGTGCGCAGGGGTCGCGCGGCGCCCGGCCGGAGATGTTCGCGTGCGTATGAACGTCGATCGCGACCAGTTGGTCGAGTTTCAAATTCGGCTGGTACTTCGCCATGACTGTCCGCTCCCGCGATCGCGGCGCGATGATTATAGCCATCGGACTCGTTATGATGCCCGCCGACCTCCAAACAGGTGCACCCCATGACGATCGGCAGGAATTCCAGCTACCGTCGCATCGCGACCGAGGAGGCGTGGTCGCCGCCCGAGATGATGCAGATGTACCGCCAGGCGCTGGCTCGAAAGAGCGTTCCCGACGTGGGATTCAATTCGATGTGGGGCTTCTATCTCGGGAGCCCGAGCGAGCGCGCGACGCAGATCATCGAGAAACTGCAGTGGCTCGATGAGCGTCGCATCCGCGACATGGAATCGGCCGGCATCGATATGCAGCTGCTCCTGCTCACCGCGCCCGGCGTGCAGGTCTTCGATGCTCCGACGGGGACTTCCCTCGCTCGCTCGAGCAACGACCAACTGGCCGAGGCCATCCGCAAGCATCCGCGCGAACTCTCCGGGCTCGCGGCCGTGGCGCCGCAGGACCCGGCCGGCGCCGCGAAGGAGATCGAGCGCGCGATGAAGACGCTCGGCCTGAAGGGCGTCGTGATCAACTCGCACGTGCACGGGGAATACCTCGATCACCAGAAGTACTGGGACATCTTTGCGGCGGCCGAGGCCTGCGACGCGGCGATCTACATCCACCCCTGTACCGCCCCGCAGAACATGATCGGGCCGTTCCTGGAGGCCGGGCTCGACGGGGCGATCTACGGGTTCGGCGTCGAGACCGGCCTGCACATCCTGCGGCTCATCGTGAGCGGAGTGTTCGATCGCTTCCCGAAGCTCAGGATCGTGATCGGCCACATGGGGGAGGCGCTGCCTTTCTGGCTCTACCGGCTCGACTACATGTACCGCGCGACGCTCAACTCCAAGCGCTACCCCAGCTGGAAGCCGAACAAGAAGCTGCCGGGCGAGTACCTGCGCGAGAACCTCTACATCACCACGAGCGGCATGGCCTGGGAGCCGGCGATCCTCTTCTCGCAGCAGGTGCTCGGGGTCGAGCGGGTGCTGTATGCGATGGACTACCCGTATCAGTTCGTCGAGTCCGAAGTCGCCACTCACGACAACCTGCCGATCAGCGCGGCCGACAAGAAAAAGCTCTTCCAGACGAACGCCGAGCGGGTCTTCAAGCTGTAGTTGAGTCGTGGCGCAACGGATGTCGCCCTCGTGCGGATGAGCGGCATCGGCAGCCCGGATTCCATCCCAGATCGAAGATGAGCGCGCTCGTCATCGCGCTGACCCTCGCCGCGGCGGTCGCGCATGCAGCCTGGAACGCGCTGCTCAGAGGCGGGAACGACCGGCTCAGGTCCATCACGCTGATGAGCTTCGTATCGAGTCCGGTGGCGCTCGCTCTGGCGCTGGTCTTGCCGAGCCCCGCGCCTGCCAGCTGGCCTTACATCGGATTCTCGGCAGCTCTGCAGGTCGCGTACGCCGTCGTGCTCGCCTACGCCTACGACTACGGCGAGCTCGGGCAGGTGTACCCCTTCATCCGCGGCAGCATCCCGCTGCTCGTGACCCTCGGTGGATTTACCCTGGCGGGTCAGCGCCTGAACGGCCCGAGCCTGCTCGGCATCGCCCTGGTCTGCGGCGGCATCGCGAGCCTCGGCTGGGGCAGATCCGGCGCCCATCGGCGGGCGATTCCGCTCGCGCTGGCGACCGCGCTCTTCGCTGCAATCTACGTCACCCTCGATGGGCTC
>JASHUC010000400.1 GCA_030040235.1 Gammaproteobacteria bacterium
GACGCGCGGACCCCCTCGAGTCGCTCCACGAGGGCAACGTCGCCGATTACTGGACCGCGCTCGAGGGCGTGAGCCATTTCGTCTATCTCGCGTGGAACTGCGGGCACGACAAGCCGGTCACGCTGCACGAACTCGAGCTGCAAGCGGAGATCGACAAGTACATCGCGAGCTACTGGCTGCTCAAGCGCCAGTTCCCCGAGCGTTTCCCGGCGGAGCTGATGCGCCTGCTGTTCGAGCGCACGCGGATCGATCCGGCGCTCGCGGCCGGGCGCATCGAGATCTACCGGCGGGCGAGCCTGTATGCGGAGCGGTTCTGCCGCAGGATCGAGCGGCGCCTGCGCGCGCGGCACGCCGGCACCGAGCGGCAGGTGCTCGCGGAGCTGCGCCGCTTCTACCGCTTGAGCGATGCGCGCAAGGTGGCGCACATCGAGGCCAATGCGTAGCCGGCGGCGGCTATTGCTCGTCCCCGCCGCCCCGGCGCTGCTTCTCCAGCTCGCGCATCTGTTTGATCCACTCGGAGAGTTTTCTCAGGTCGCGCCTGGCTGGCCGCGGTGGCGGCTCCTCGGGAGTCTTCCCGCGTCCGCGTGCACCTTTCTCGTAGGGGTCATAGCCCTGCTCGGGCTTGTAGTGCGGTTGGGTCTCCTCGAGCGACAGCGACGGGCGATCGATGCCCTCGGGCGCCTCTACCCATTCCACTCGGGCGTTGCCCCGCTCGTCGTGCACCACTTTTCCGACTCGCCGGCGCTCGATGATGCTCGTTGCGCCGGTTGAATCGCTCGGGGAAGCCGCCGGCTTCCCCCTCCGCTCCGCCATCAGAATATGTCGTATGTCGCCGGCCCCGTACGGCGTGTCCAAGCTATCCCGCAGGCGGTTCGGGGGCTGCGTATCGCGTCACGATTCCTCCTTGAGGCAATGAGCGGCGCGGAGCAGTCCGAGCGCGGTCTTTGCATCGCGGATATCGCCCCCGAGCGCCCGCTCGCACGCCTCGCCGAGGGGCACCCAGTGCACCTCGAACACCTCGTTCGATTCTGGAGCGGCCGTGGCAGGGACGAGGTCGCGCGCCAGATACAGATGCAGCACCTCGGAGAACACGCCCGGGGAGCTGAAGGTGCTCCCGAGGCTCGACCAGCTGCGCGCGCTCACGCCCGCCTCCTCGAGGAGCTCACGCTGCGCGGTCGCAAGCGGAGGCTCGCCGGACTCGAGCTTGCCCGCGGGAAGCTCCCACACCCAGCCACCCGCGACATAGCGGTACTGGCGCAGCAGGCAAACCCGCCCGTCGCCGTCTACGGCGGCGACCGCCGCTCCTCCCGGATGATGGACGACCTCGAGTTCCAAGCGCGTGCCGTTCGGCAGCGTCACCTCATCGACGCTCACCTCGATCACCCGGCCGCGAAAGTGGGTCGTGCTTCTCGGCTTCAAGACCCGCTCCGGTGGAAGCGGATGTAGGGGTCGTCCCGGTCGGCCGTGACGGGGCGGCCCTGCCCATCGACCTCCCTGCTGCTCAGGGCGAGCTCATCGGGCGTGAGCTCCAGACGCATCTCGAGCGACTCCAGAACACCCGTCGATGAGACTCCCGGAGAGCACTTGCCGGCCTGGGTCGAGGCGCTGAATCGCGTGCCCTCCTTCTTGAAGCTGAGGCCGCAGCCGCGCATCACGTTCACATCGGGCGGCTGCAGTGCGGTGAACAGCTCCGGCGTCGTATCGCCCTCGCGCCAGCGCGGCGGATCCGTGAACTCCCACTGGGTCGCGACGACGTGGTCGTTCGTGATGCCCACCGAGAGCAGGCGCTGCAGCTTGATGTCTCGGGTGCCGGTCTTCATCTCCTGCAGGTAGAACATCCGCACCCCGATCTCATCGGCGTGCACCTGTACGATGCTCAAGGTGAGTGCCTCGTGAGGCGGCCTCCCGTGCAACCGGTCCTCGGCGATCTGAGCCTGGTTGTCGTAGTGGCCCGCGAGCAGCTCGCCGATCAGATCGAGATCGGTCTGCCGCTCGTGCTTCGCGTGGTGTGCGGCACAGCCCGCCGCGAGCGCGGCGCAGGCGATGAGCCCGAGCACGAGCGAACCGGAGCGCGCGCCGCTCGCTCGATGCGCATCAACCATAGCTCGAGCGCCACTCAGCCCGATACGTGAGTCCGAGCAGTATGAGTCGCTCGAGCAGCTCGGGATACTCGATGCCGAAGGCGCGGGCGGACTCGGCGAAGTCTTCCGCCGCTTCGAGATTGGGGTTTGCATTGGCCTCCAGAACGTAGATGTTACCGGCGCTCGTGACGCGAAAATCCATGCGCGCATAGCCCGAGAGGCCGAGCGCGCGGTAGATGCGGCGCGAGAGTCTATCGAGGCGGGTTTGAAGCGCCGGCGCGAGATCCGCCGCGGCGCGGGTCGTGATCCCGTAGCGCTGCTGGTAGCGTTTGTCCCACTTGACCTTGCGCGTGGCGATGGCGGCGAGCGTGTTCGGCATCGAGCCGAACACCATCTCCCAGACGGGAAGCCGAGTGAGCCGCTCGTTGCCCAGCACGCCGACATAGAGCTCGCGGCCCTCGATGAATTCCTCGACGAGCGCATCCGTGCCGACTTGCTCGTGCACGAACTCGATGCGCTCCTTCAGGTGCGGAGCGTCCTCCACGACGGAGGCCTGCGCGATGCCGAGCG
>JASHUC010000401.1 GCA_030040235.1 Gammaproteobacteria bacterium
ACGATGCGATTGAAGCGGGTGGCCCGCCTCACCGCGCTGCTCGCGCCGCTAGCGCTGGCGGTGCCGGCGGCAAGCGTTGCGCAGTTCGCGCCGCCGCCCGCGGCACCGGTCAGCGGGCGAGCCGACGCTCCGCAGGACTTCACCGGGTACTGGGTCTCGCTCGTTACGGAGGACTGGCGCTACCGGATGATTACGCCGGATCGCGGCGACTTTCAGGGCGTACCGCTCAATGCGGCGGGACGCAAGCTGGCTGCAAGCTGGGATCCGGCGCAGGACGAGGCGAGCGGCAACGAGTGCAAGTCCTACGGGGCCGCAGCCATCATGCGGGTACCCACGCGTTTGCACATCTCGTGGGTGGATGACGACACGCTGCGCGTCGAAACCGACGCCGGTCAGCAAGTGCGGCTGTTACATTTCGGCGGCCCCCCGCCGCAGAGTGCGCAAGCGAGCTGGCAGGGCTACTCGGTCGCGAGCTGGGAGGGACTGCGGCCGGGCAGAGTGCAAGGCACGGTCTCGCGCGGCATTCAGCAATCGGAACGCCCCGCGGCGGAAGGTTATCTCAAGGTGATGACCACGGCGCTGCGGCCCGGGTATCTGCGCAAGAACGGCGTCCCCTACGGAGCCCAGACGAGCGTCGAGGAATACTTCGACGGCTTCAAGGAGCCGAACGGAGATCGCTGGCTCGTCGTGACGACGATCGTGACCGACCCGGAGTATCTCACCGAGCCCTTCGTCACGAGCTCCCACTTCAAGAAGATTCCGGATGGTCAGGGCTGGCACCCCACGCCGTGCGAGGCGCGATGAGCCTGCTCGCATGGCTGCACGATACGGCGTTCAGCACGATGATGCGCGAGTCGGTGTGGGCCGAGCCGATCGTCGAGACCGTGCACGTGCTCACGCTGTCGGTGTTCCTCGGATTCGTGTTGCTGCTCGATCTGCGGCTGCTCGATCTCGCCCTGCGCCGGCAACGCGTCGCGGAGCTGTTCCGCCAGCTCAATCCCGGCCTGTTCGGCGGCTTCGCCGTCATGGTCGTCACAGGCTTGATGCTCTTCGCGGGCGATCCGGTCGCCTTCTACAGCACGTTGTTCTTCAAGTTGAAGATGATCATGCTCATCCTCGCCGGAGTGAACGTGCTCGTGTTCAACGTGACGGTCGGCCGGCGTCTTGCGGAGTGGGACGGCGCCGGCCACACGCCCTGGGGCGCGAAGGCCGCGGGGCTGGTGTCATTCGTGCTGTGGGTGGCAATCGTCGCGGCCGGACGCGGCATCGCGTACACGCTACCGCCCCCATGAAGAAGCCAGACGTCTCGCACAGGCCAAGGGGCTCTCGAGACCGCCCGCCGGTACGTCCCTGTAGGGCTGCGATACAGACATCCCTGTTTGTACGCTCCCGAAAGCCCCTTGGCCTGTGCGAGGCGGCGCGCTTCTTCGAGGCGCAGTAAGATGCACATCGCCGCACTCCTCCTCGAGTTTTGTCACTGGTGCAACGGCTCGTTCTTCGGGCACGGGATTCGAGATTCGGTCTGGCTCTTCCCGTTCGTCGAGATATTCCACCTCCTCGCCCTCGGACTGCTCGGCGGCACGCTGCTGCTCCTCAACCTGCGCCTGCTCGGGGTGCGGTTTCGCGGCGAGCCGACGGCGGTGCTCGCACGCGACGTGCGCCCCTGGATGGTCGGCAGCATCGCCGTGATGCTCGTCTCCGGTTTTCTGCTCTTCTCGACCGAGGCCGTGAAGATGTACGGCAACCGCGCCTTCCAGTTCAAGATGTCGTGCCTGCTGCTCGCGATCCTCTTCACCTTCACCATCCACAGCAAGGTGACGCTGTCGGAGGAAGGGCGCGTGAGCCCGTTCTGGCGCGGTTTCGTGGCGGTCGTTTCCATACTGCTCTGGGCCGGCGTCGCCCTCGGCGGGCGCGCCATCGGCTACGTCGCGACCACCGCCGCATCGGTCGGCGGGGCCGGCAGCTAATCCCCGCCGGACGTGCGGCGCTTCGACCCATGAAGGCGCGCACGCTGATGATCCAGGGCACCACCTCGGATGCCGGCAAGAGCACGCTCGTCGCGGGGCTGTGCCGCGTGCTCAAGCGCCGCGGCCTTCGCGTCGCCCCCTTCAAGCCGCAGAACATGTCGTTGAACAGCGCGGTGGCCGCCGACGGCGGAGAGATCGCACGCGCGCAGGCGGTGCAGGCGCAAGCCGCGGGCATCGAGGCGCTCACCGACATGAACCCGGTCCTGCTCAAGCCGCACACGCAGCACGGTGCGCAGGTGATCGTCCAGGGACGGCCGGTGGGCGTCATGCACGCGGATGAGTACCGCCGGTATCGGGCAGAGGCGCACGCGGCCGTGCTCGCCTCCCACGCGCGCCTCGCCGCGCGCTACCAGGTCATCCTCGCCGAGGGGGCCGGCTCTCCGGCCGAGGTCAATCTGCGCGCGGGCGACATCGCCAACATGGGGTTCGCCGAGGCGGTCGACTGCCCGGTCGTGCTGCTCGGGGACATCGACCGGGGCGGAGTCTTTGCCCACCTCATCGGGACGCTCGCCGTGCTCAATGCAAGCGAGCAACAGCGCATCGCCGGCTTCGTGATCAACCGCTTCCGTGGCGAGCTCGCGCTGCTCGAGCCCGGACTCACATGGCTGGAGCAGCACACCGGCAAAGCGCTCTTCGGAGTGCTGCCCTACCTCGAGCGGCTGCATCTCGATGCCGAGGACACCCTTCAGCGTGAGGCGTTCGTGGCGCGCGAAGCTGCGCTGCGCATCGTCGTGCCCGTGCTGCCGCGGATCAGCAATCACACCGATTTCGAGCCCCTGAGGACCGCGCTGCCCATCGAGCTGCGCTACGTCGGAGCCGGAGAGGCGCCCCCGCCCGCCGATCTCGTCATCCTGCCGGGCTCGAAGTGCGTCCGAGCCGATCTCGCCTGGCTCCGCGAGGGCGGCTGGGAGCCCTATCTGCAACGTCATCTGCGCTTCGGCGGCCGATTGCTCGGGATCTGCGGCGGATTTCAAATGCTCGGCCGAAGCATCGCCGACCCGCAGGGCATCGAGGGCCCGCCCGGGGAAAGCGCGGGCTTCGGATGGCTCGATGTCCACACGACGCTCACCGGCGAGAAGCAGCTGCACCGTGCCGAGGGCCGCCTGCGACTCGGGGGCGCGAGGGTTCGCGGCTACGAGATCCATGCCGGCCTCAGCGCCGGAGCGGGGCTCGAGCGCCCGTTCGCCGTGCTCGACGACGGCCGTCCCGATGGGGCCTGCTCGCCCGAGGACCAGGTGCTCGGCACGTACCTGCACGGCCTATTCGAAGCGCCCGAGGCCTGCGCGGCGCTGCTCTCCTGGGCAGGGCTCGCCGAGCCTCCGCCGCTCGATCACGCGCTGCTGCGGGAGAAGGCGATCGAGCGCTTGGCGGATGCCGTCGAGCGGCACATCGACGTGCAGCGCATCACGGCGCTTCTCCACATCGTTTAGATTTAGAGTGCACGGCCGGCATGTGGGCCGAAAACCAGGAGTTCACTCATGAGAGGCGGTGCGGCAATGGTGTGGGCAGGCGTGGCGGCGGGCTGGGCTCTGATCGCGATGGCCCCTGCCGGGCATGCCATGGATCTTCAACTCAAGGGCAAGACTGCGCTCATCACGGGCAGCACGGCGGGAATCGGCTACGCCACGGCGAAGCGGCTTCTCAGCGAGGGCGCGCAAGTCATCATCAACGGCCGCACCCAGGCATCGGTCGACCGCGCGGCCACGGCACTCGCCGCCGCGACCGGACACCGGCCGCTCGAGTTCGCCGGCGACATGAGCAAAGCGCAGGACATCGAGCGCCTTACCCGGACCTTTCCGCGGGTGGATATCCTCATCAACAACGTCGGTCGATTCATTCCCAAGGACTTCCAGAAGACGACCGATGAGGACTGGTACGCCACCTTCGATCTCAACGTCATGTCCGGTGTGCGTCTCTCACGCTTCTACCTCGCAGGTATGAAAGCGCGCAACTGGGGGCGGATCATTTTCATCTCCAGCGAGAGCGCGCTGCAGATTCCCGTTCAGGGCGTGGCGTACGGGATGAGCAAGGCGGCCGAGATCGCGGTCGCTCGAGGAATCGCCGAGAGCGTCGCTCGCACCGGAATCACCGTGAACAGCGTCCTGCCCGGACCGACACTCGATCCGAACGATCCGCGCTTCGCCGCGCGCCTGAAGCGAGCGGGCGCGAGCTCCTTTGCTCGAATGCAGGAGAATTTCTTCAAGACACAGCGCCCGACCTCGTTGATCCAGCGCTTCGAGCACCCGGAGGAGATCGCATCGCTCATCGCGTACGTCGCGAGCCCGCTTTCCTCCGGAACGACCGGCGCGGCCCTGCGCGTCGAGGGCGGGGTGGTCAAGAGCGCGTTCTAGCCGCAGATCCGCTCACGGGCTGGTTTGCACGGCCGCCGCGGTGTCGGTGTCCTCGCTCGCCTTCTGCCAGCTCGAATCCGGATCGTAGGACTTCATGGCACGCGCGATCTGTGCCGTGCCCTTGCCGAGATCCTTCTGGTAGACGACTCCATCGCTGCCGACGATGAACGTCATCACACCCGAGGACCGGTACTCGGCCGGGAAGGCGATGAAGGCGAAGCCACCGGTCATCTTCCCCTCGGCTAGAAAGCTTCTCGCGCCACCCGGCGCCGCCGGACCCTGGCCGGTCAGATGGTGAAAATAGTAGCCGCGGTAGGGTGTCCGGGTGCCGCTGTGACTCGGGGCATAACCGGCCGCCACCGCAGCGCCGACGAGGGGTCCAATCGGGCTTCGCGGCTCGCCCGCCGCGACCTCCCAGTAAAGTCCGTCGTGGCGGCCGGGATTGCTGTAGATCCGACCGGCATACTCGCTGTGCGTCGCGCGGTATTCCTGCTCGGCGGTGGCGAGCTCCTCGCAAACCCGGATGGCCGAGAGCTCATTGCGTCCGATGCGCCGGTAGAGAATTTCGCGCTTCCCCGCCTCGGTGTCGAAGTACCACGTGCGCCCGCGGTGGGCGAGCGGAATGGGCAGGGGCCAGTTCTCCGCGCCGACGTACACGGTCACCATGCCGTCCGGCTCGCTCACCAGGCGGTGCATCTGCCGGTACCGCTCGATGAAATTCGCGCGGTTGGTCGCATCCTCCACGGAGTCTCCGGAGGAGACGATGCGCCGGGCATCGCGCCCGAGGATGTGCAGCATCTGCTGCTCGTCGTTCGCCTGGACCGCTGTGACGAATGCGCTCACGGCGGCGCGCGCCGAGGAGAAGGTCTGCTGGCCCGGCTGCTGCGCGAGCGATGCCGCAGGCAGGCTCGAGGCGAGGCAGGCGGCGAAGATCGCGGGCCCCCACGGCAAGGATCGCCGCGGCAGGCTCGTTTGATTGACTAGACGCATTTCAATTCCCTCCGCGAAACCGGATGGACTAGCGCCGGCCGCCCCCGCCCCCTCCGCCACCGCGAAAACCGCCGCCGCCGCGGGCACCGCCGCCGAAGCTCCGCGCGCCACGCGCCGCAAAGGCCCGCTCCTCGCCGCCCCGGTTGTAGCTGCTGAACGCGCCGGAGCGCATCCCGCTCTGTCCGCGAGGCGCTGCGTAGCCGCGAGCCGCCTGATTACTGCCGTTGAAAGGCCGGGCCGCCCCACCCGGGTTGAACACGCCGCGCCCGCCGCCGAAGCCCGCCCGGCCGGGCGCGCCTCCGTAGAAGCGGTCCCGATTGAAGAACGTCGTGCTGCGCGAGAAGTAGGGTCTGCGGTCAAAGAGCATGGCGTGGTCGTGCCACCTGAAGCCCCATTGAGACCAGCCCCAGGTGAAACCGCCGATGAAGCCGATCGGAAAGCCGATCCCGAACGAGAGGTAGGGACCTGCGAACCAGATGCCGGGATAGTCGTACCAGTCAGGCCATGGATAGATCGGAGCCCCATACACGGCCCACGGATCGTACTCGGGGACGTAGACCACCTCGGGATTCGCAGGCTCGATGCTGATCGACCCGTCCTGATTCGTGACGACATCCTGAGGCGTGCCGCGGAGTGTGCCCGCCGCCTCGGCCCTCTGGCGCATCGCCTGGACTGCATTCATCACATCCTGCGGCTGGTTGTAGTACGCATCCCCGAGCGATGAGGTCCACGAGAGGTTCTTGTCCATGTTGCCGAGCACGGCAGGAAAGGCGGTGAGCGCCTTGACGCTCGGATCCCAGAGTTGCTGATTGGCGGCCTGCGCTCGCGCCTCGCCGCTGAGGCCGGGGTTCGCCTGAATCCATCGATCGGCCTCGACCACCTGCTCGGGGTAGGTCGATGCCGCCAGGATCTGCGCGACGAGGGGATCCGGATAGAGCGCAATCGGCGCGACGAGCTGCTGCAGCTGCTCGGGGGATTGCTGAACGTAAGGGGGTGGAGCCTCTCCGAAGCCCGGCGGAGGCGGCTGGGGCGGAGCCTCCGCACCCGGTGGTGGAGGCGGCTCCGGCGGAGCTGCCTGCCCGGGCGGGGGAGGCTGGTCGGCTTGAGCGGCCACGAGGCGCGGCGTCGAGGTGCCGAGCATCAGTACCGCTGACAGCCAGAGAGCGGAAACGCCCACTCGAATGCAGACTCGAACTCGCGAGGATTGATCGGCCCGCTCGAGAAGCTTCATAACCCTCCTCCGGCCTTTGCGCGCCTGGCGCACCCACAGCGCGTACCACGGAAGTTTAGCACCCCGGCTGCGCCAGAACTCGCTGAAAAGACCCGGTCGCAAGCGCTTTGCCTGCTCAGGTTCGCGCCACCGTGCATCACGCCGCGCGACATACGGCGCACACCTCCTCGGTGACCCCACGCGAACACCGCACGCATTTGGCCGCGCGTGATCATCGTCGCCGCGTGGCCAAAGTCGCCGTTGACCCGAGCGCTGTTCCGCTGCCGGACGGCAAGATCAAAACGCGGAGTGGCGCAGATGCTGCGCCGCAATATGTCGCCTCGCCTCCCACACGAGCGCGCCTTTTGTGAACCGCGGCCGCAAGCCCGGCCTGTGCAGAGGCTAAGCTCCGATTGGCCGAGATAAGGCATCGCTCGAGACGTGGGGGCTGCTCAAGTCGTCACATGAAGGGATCGCTGCTTCTAGGGAGTTCGCTCGGCGCGTTGCTCGTGTCGGGCTGTCTCGTCCACACCCCGATCGTCTCCTCGGGGAAAAGCAACTACATCGTGTCCTCGCGCTCGAGCGTATGCCGCAGCTGCCCCAATGCCGCAACCGCGCTCGAGGCCGCAAGCAAGTTCTGCGCGAAGATGGGCAAGTCGCTCGTCGTGCGCAACACGAGCGGATACATGGACCCGTTCGGCTACAACAGCAAGAATCAGCTGGTCTTCAGCTGCCGCGATGAGAGCAGTCCGGCACCTGCACAAACGACCTCCGCGAACGGCACGATTTTCGTAGACCCCGGGATCGACTAAAATTCGGCGGTGAAGGTCGCGGGCAAGCACTACCGCACGATCTGGGCGGTGCCCGGCGGAGCGGTCCGGGTCATCGACCAGTCGCGGCTTCCCTTCGAGTTTGCAACCGTCGATCTTCAGACTCTGGAGGATGCCGCCCGCGCCATCCGATCGATGGTGGTGCGCGGAGCCCCGCTGATCGGTGCGACGGCAGCGTACGGCGTCGCGCTCGCGCTGCGCTCGCGGCCCACGGACGAGCGTCTCGCAGAGGCCGAACACGCGCTGCGCGCGACCCGTCCCACGGCCCAGAACCTTTCCTGGGCGCTCAGCCGCATGCGAAGCGCCGTGGCAGAGGCCGCCCCGGCCGATCGCGCCGAGCTCGCATTCCGGGAAGCCGCGCGGATCTGCGACGCCGATGTCGAGCAGTGCCGCGCGATCGGCGGCTATGGGCTCGAGATCATCCGGCGGCAGGGGCAGGTCACCGGTGGCCGGACGGTCAATATCCTCACCCACTGCAACGCCGGCTGGCTCGCCTGCGTCGATTGGGGAACGGCGCTCGCCCCGGTCTACATGGCGCACGAGGCCGGCATCCCACTGCACGTCTGGGTAGACGAGACCCGGCCGCGCAACCAGGGCGCGGCGCTCACCGCATTCGAGCTCGCCTCTCACGGCGTGCCGCACACGGTCATCGCCGACAATCTCGGCGGACATCTCATGCAGTGCGGGCGGGTGGACATGGTCATCGTCGGAAGCGATCGGACCACGGCCTCGGGAGATGTCTGCAACAAGGTAGGAACCTATCTCAAGGCGCTCGCCGCCTCGGACAACTGTGTGCCCTTCTATGCCGCCCTGCCGATGAGCACGATCGATTGGTCGATCGACGAACCTCGCGATATTCCGATCGAGGAGCGCCCGGCGCTCGAGCTGACGCACGTCACGGGTCGAACCGCAGCGGGCAGCCTGGAAACGGTGCGCGTCGTGCCGGAGTCGAGTGCAGCGCTGAATCTCGCGTTCGATGTGACACCGGCGCGTTTGGTGACGGCGTTGATCACCGACCGCGGGGTCTGCGCGGCGAGCCGCGCCGGCCTTCAGGCGCTCGGGCATCGCGAGGCCGCGAATGGTTGATGCGAGCCTGCGCGCGGAGGTGATCGCCACCTGCCGTGAGCTCACCCTGCGCGGGCTGTCCCATGGAACCTCCGGTAATGTCAGCGTGCGGCGCGATGCGGGGCACTTCCTCGTGAGTCCCACCGGTTTGGACTACGCTGCGCTTCAACCCGATGACATTCCGCTCATGGATTTCGACGGGCGCTGGTTCGGTGGGCGCCGGCCCTCGAGCGAATGGCGATTTCATCGCGATATCCTGCGGGAGCGGCGCGATGTGAGTGCCGTGGTCCATGCGCATCCGCCCAAGGCGACGAGTCTGGCGTGCACCGGGCGCGGAATC
>JASHUC010000402.1 GCA_030040235.1 Gammaproteobacteria bacterium
TCCCAGCGCGAGCCCCACAGCACCTTGACGACGTTCCAGCCCGCGCCGAGAAAAGCGGCCTCGAGCTCCTGAATGATCTTGCCGTTGCCGCGCACCGGCCCGTCGAGCCGCTGCAGATTGCAGTTGATGACGAAGATGAGGTTGTCCAGACGCTCGCGCACCGGCATGGTGAGCGCGCCCATCGACTCCGGCTCGTCCATCTCCCCATCGCCGAGGAAGCACCACACCTTGCGATCGGAGGGCTTGACGAGGCCACGGTGCTCGAGGTAGCGGATGAAGCGCGCCTGGAACATCGCCATCATCGCCCCGAGCCCCATCGAGACGGTGGGGAACTGCCAGAAATCCGGCATCAGCCACGGATGCGGGTACGAGGAGAGGCCCTTGCCGCCCACCTCCTGCCGGAAATGACGCAGCTGCTCGTCCGACAGGCGCCCCTCGAGATAGGCTCGCGCGTAGATCCCCGGCGAGGAGTGCCCCTGGAAAAACACCAGATCGCCCGGATGGTCCGGCGAGGGCGCACGCCAGAAATGATTGAAGCCTACCTCGTAGAGCGTCGCCGAGGAGGCGTAGCTCGAGAGATGCCCGCCATATTCCGAGGAGATGCGATTGGCCTGCACGACCATCGCGAGCGCGTTCCAGCGCAGGTACGCTTCGAGCCGCCGCTCGATCGCGCGGTTGCCGGGGTACTCGCGCTCCTGGCCCGGCGAGATGGTGTTGACGTAGGCGGTATTCGGCTTGAACGGCAGGTAGGCGCCCGAGCGGCGTGTGTAGTCGATCAGCCGCTCGAGCAGGAAGTGCGCTCGCTCGGGCCCGTGCACTCTCAGCACGGAGTCGATCGACTCGAGCCACTCCTGAGTCTCGACGGGATCGAGATCTTGAAGCTTCGGCAGTTCAGTCATGGGGAGTTATCCAGCTTGAGCCGCCGCCGCTCCCGAGCGGACTTGAGCGCGGCGGGCACGCGCGGCCGCTGTGCTACGATGCGCAGAGCCGCTCCGCGCCGAATTCGCATCTCCGAAATAACCAAGCAATGATCCGTATTTCACTCGCGACGGTCAAGCAATCGCGCTGTCCGCAGCGCAGCCGGCGCGCGCACCACTGATGCCCGCCCCGGTCCTTCCTCCCCTGCCGCAAGCCCCGGCGGTCGTGCAGCGCAGGCGTTTGAGCGAGCGCGGCGCGGCGGGGCTCGATGCGATTGTCGCGATCCTGCCGCGCGAGTCCGATCCGGCGCTCCTCGCGCAGCTGCCGCATGCGCAGCGCTGGCGCGAACTCAACGCACGCGCGCGCCGCTCGGACGGTCCGGCATGCGCAACCCTCGACAATGCGCGCGGCACCTGGGCGGTGCTCGGCCTCGCGCCGCGCGCCGCCTCCGCCTTCGAGACGCTCACGCTCGCAGGGCGACTGTTCAAAGAGATCGCCGGCCGCGAGATCGAGTCCCTCGCCATCGCCGCGCCCGGCGCACCGCGCAGCAGCCCCGATGCGCTCGGCGCGCTGCTCTCGGCCGCGCTCGCAACGGCCTTCGAGCTGCCCTCCTTTCGCAGGCCCGCGCGCCGCCGGCGCGTGCGCCGTATCGAGCTCGTCGGCGCACCGGGCACTGACCGGGCCTTCATCGAGGCGGCCTCGAAGGCCAACAATCTCGCGCGCCATCTCACCGCCCTGCCGGCCAACGTGCTCGATGCCGGGGCGTTCCGGCGCCTGATCGTCGCGCTCGCCCGCGAGCACCGCCTGACCCTGCGCTGGCTCGATGAGCGCGCGCTCGCTCGGCTCGGAGCCAACGCTTTCCTCGCGGTGGCATCGGGTAACGCCGAGCGCACTGCCGGTATTGCCCATCTCGCTTACCGCCCGCCCCGGGGCGCCTCGTCCGCCCGCTCGGGCACCTCGCTGCGGCGGCGCGGCGGCTCGCCCGATGTGGCGCTCGTCGGCAAGGGTATCCTCTTCGATACGGGCGGCACCAACTTGAAGCCGCACCGTGCCATGCTCGACATGCACACCGACATGGCCGGAAGCGCCGTTGCGCTCGCAGTCCTCACCGCACTCGCGCGTTTGAAAGCGCCGGTCTCGGCCGATGCCTGGCTCGCGATCACCGAGAACCGCAGCGGCCCGCGCGCCTATCGCCCGCAGGATGTGGTGCGTGCGGCAAACGGCACGACCATCCAGGTCATGCACACCGATGCCGAAGGCCGCATGGTGCTCGCCGATACGCTCACCCTCGCCGGCCGCACGGCACCGCGTCTGATTCTCGACTTTGCGACGCTCACCGGCACGTGCGTGTATGCGCTCACCGAGCGCATGAGCGGCATCTTCACCAACGAGCCGCGCCTCACCGAGCAGCTGCTCGGCGCGGGGCGCTCGAGCGGCGAGCGGGTGTGGAGCTTTCCCTTCGATGCGGACTACGACTCCGACCTCGAGAGCAAGGTCGCCGATATCCTGCAGTGTGCGCCCGAAGGCAAGGGCGATCACATCCTCGCCGCGCGATTCCTCAGCCGCTTCGTGCCGCAGGGGACTCCCTGGGTGCACCTCGATTTGTCCGCCGCGGTGCGCTCCGGGGGCCTCGCCCACATCCATACCGATGTGACCGGCTTCGGAGTACGGTATGCGCTCGAGCTGATCCTGCGGGCCCGAGTGCTCGATGCGCTCGCCGCACCCGCGCGGGCGCGAGGCCGATGATGGACACCTTGACGCTGCGGCGGCCGGATGACTGGCACCTGCACCTGCGGGATGGGGAGCAGCTCTCCGCCGTGCTGCCCTTCACGCTCGCGCGGTTCGCCCGCGCCATCGTCATGCCGAATCTCGACCCGCCGGTCAGCACCACCGCGCTTGCCGTCGCTTATCGGCGACGGGTCTGCGCCCAGCTTCCCGCAGGCTCGGACTTTCAGCCGCTGATGACGCTCTACCTCACCGACCGGACCGATCCCGCCGAGGTGCAGCGCGCCAAGGAAAGCGGCTGCATCTTCGGGTTCAAGCTCTATCCTCGAGGCGCGACCACCCATTCGCAGGCCGGTGTGTCCGACCTCTCCCGCCTCGAGCCGGTGCTCGAGCGCATGAGCGAGGCCGGTACCGTCCTCGAAGTGCACGGCGAGGTGACCGAACCCGCCGTGGACATCTTCGAGCGCGAGGCGCGCTTCATCGACCGGGTGCTCGCCCCGCTCGCCGAGCGCCATCCGCGCCTCCCGATCGTGTTCGAGCACATCACCACACGTCGCGCGGTCGAGTTCGTGCGCGGCGCACGCGCCGGGGTCGGCGCGACGATCACGCCGCAGCACCTGCTGCTCAACCGCAACGCGCTCTTCGCCGGCGGCATCCGTCCGCATCACTTCTGTCTGCCGGTGCTCAAATCCGAGTCCGACCGCGAGGCGCTGCTCGCGGCGGCCGTGAGCGGGGATGCGCGGTTCTTCCTCGGAACCGACAGCGCCCCGCATCCACGGCACGCGAAGGAATCGCGCTGCGGGTGCGCCGGGGTCTTCTCCTCGCACGCCGCGCTCGAGCTGTACGCCGAAGCGTTCGAGTCGGCCGGCCGCCTCGATGCGCTGCAGGGCTTCGCATCGGAGTTCGGGGCCGACTTCTACCGCCTGCCGCGCAACGCCGGGCGGGTGACGCTTCGCAAGGAGCCCTGGCAGGTGCCGCCGAGCTATCCCTTCGGCGCGGACGAGCTCGTCCCGCTGCGCGCCGGCGAGCGCATCGCATGGCGGCTCACCGCATGAGCGAGATCGCCGCAGAGGTGCCGCTCGCCCCGGCGGCAGCGCTCATGTCGCGCCGCTTCCGCGGTTTTCTGCCCGTCGTCATCGATGTGGAATGCGGCGGGTTCAATCCGGCAACGGACGCGCTGCTCGAGATCGCCGCCGTGCTCATCGACATGGACACGGGCGGCAACATCGGCCGGGGGGCGACGGTGAGCTACCACGTGAGGCCCTTCGAAGGCGCACGGCTCGATCCGGCCGCGTTGAGCGTGACCGGCATCGATCCCTTCCACCCGCTGCGCCCGGCCTTGCCCGAGCGCGACGTACTCACCCGGGTGTTCCGCGAGGTCCGCCACGCGGTACGCGCCTATGATTGCCGCCGCGCCATCCTCGTAGGCCACAACGCGGCGTTCGATCTCGCCTTTCTCAATGCCGCGGTGGCGCGGGCGCAGATGAAGCGCAACCCCTTCCACCCCTTCTCGAGCTTCGATACGGCAACGCTCGCCGGAGCGGCCCTGGGGCAGACGGTGCTCGCCAAAGCCGTGACCGTCGCGGGCATGCAGTGGGATCCGAGCTCGGCGCACTCGGCCGCGTACGATGCGGAGAAGACCGCCGATCTATTCTGTTGCCTGTGCAACCGGATGCAGGCGAGCTATTCGCAGGCGGAGGAGCGCGCACGCGCGCTCGGGTGGCTGCAGGCTCCGCCGAGCGAGCCGGCGAGCGAGGATCCGACCGTAGAAACCTGAGGCCGCGCTACGCGTGCCCCAGGGGGCCTACCTCATGCCGTGACCGCGCCGGCCTCTTCGAGCAACTTCTTGAGCTCGCC